>WJIM01000124.1 GCA_014730285.1 Candidatus Zixiibacteriota bacterium | reverse complement strand
GAATGCCAATTAATCCTATGCAGATAATACTATCGGCGGAAGCGGCCGCGGCGTTCGATGAGCTTACCAGATCGGGACGGGATGATTTGATGGTGCGGCAGATCAAAAATGCCTGGCCCAATGTTTTTCGCGCCAGCCGTTATATTCCGGCGGTGGAATATATTCAGGCCAATCGTCTAAGGGAGATCGCTATCGACAGCATGGCCGCGATTATGGAGAATATAGATGTTTATATATCGCCTGCCTTCGAAGGTGACAATCTGCTTTTGACCAACCTGACCGGCCATCCATGTGTGGTGCTTCCCAATGGTTTCGCCGAGGACGGCTCCCCGGTAAGCATTACATTCATAGGCGGCTTGTATGATGAGGCCACTCTTTTGGCAGTTGCCAGGATGTATCAGGAGGTCACGGGCTTCCATCTAAAGCATCCGCCCCTGTTTGGGAAATGACATAGCAGGATGACTGGCTTTACCGAATTTATGTTATTCCGATTTTAAGCTTCGGAACTATGGGATTGTTTGCAGGTTGCTATAGTTAAATCCGGATAAATGCTATGAACAAAGAAAATTCAAACAAACGGGCAAATGATATACCCGAGGATTCGGCTGTTGACCAGTACCGGATCATTGAAAAAATCGGGGAGGGGGGCATGGGCTCTGTTTATAAGGCGGAAGATACTGTGCTCAAACGCCCGGTTGCGCTTAAGTTCCTGTCGCCCGTTTACAGCCGCGACAGCGACCATCGCGAACGTTTCTTGCGCGAAGCCCGGGCTGCGGCACGGCTTTCCCATCCCAACATCGTAAGCGTTCACGGGGTTGGCGAATATAATGATCTGCCGTATTGCGCCATGGCATTTATCGAAGGTAAAATCCTCATTCAGCCCGGAGAGGGTGTCCTGCCGATCGGGAAAATCATTGATTACGGCATTCAGATTGCCGATGGTATTGCGGCCGCGCATGAAAAGGGCATAACACATCGCGATCTTAAGCCCGCCAATATTCTGATAGACCGCAATGATACGATAAACATCGTCGATTTCGGACTGGCGGTATTTAGCGAGCCTGAAAACCGGGATGATACGGAAACGACTTTAACCAGATTGACCACGGATTCTGCTTTTGCCGGTACCGTTGGCTATATGGCGCCCGAACAGCTTCAGGGCGGGGAAAGCGGCCCGCAGGTGGACATATTTGCAATGGGTGTCGTTCTGTATGAGCTAACCTGCGGCACTCATCCCTTTGCAGGATCAAGCCCGGCCGAAACGGCGGCACGCATATTAAGAGATGAGCCGGCTGCCATTACCCAACATCGTCCCGATGCGCCCTATGATCTGATGCGGATTGTCGGGCGCTGCCTGAAGAAAGACAAGTCGCGGCGTTTCCAGAACGCCAGGGATATTCGCAATGAATTGTTAGATCTGAAAGAGTCGGCCTTAATTGGTTCAGTAGATGACAGTAGGGGGAGCAAAAGCGGGGAAAATGAGAGGGTACCTGAGGAAAAGAAATTCGTGTTGACCGCCGAGATTGTTCGTAAGCTAAAGACCAAATCCCCACGGATGGTGGGCGACCGGATGCTTTATCTCGATAATGAAGTCAGTACCGATATACTTGTCGTATATCTTCATCCCTGGGGCGGGAGTCATCGGCATACCGCAGAGTTTCTGGCGGGACTTCCATATCGCAGCATAGCTCCCACACTGTATGGATTCGATAACAGTTCGCCGAATCGTCTGCCCTTAACGCTCGAGGATCAGTCGGCATTGATGTGTGAGCTCTTCTCACAAATCCATGACCGCATCAGGCCGCAGTTCACTATTCTCACGGGCTTTTCTGCCGGGGCAGATCATGCCCTGCATATGGTAACCTCGGAAACTGGAGCGGGCATGCCGGTCGATGCTCTGCTTTCGTTCGGATGCAATACAAGCTTCGATAGTTGTTTTCTAAGTTCCAAATTCGCCGAGCTGGAAGGAAGCAGCCCGGAAGGGCTTCTGGATGATATAAAGAGTATTGGCACAAGCACCGAAACGATTTCCGAATGGCTGAAGTTTCATGAATATATGGTTGATATATTTTCCAAATTCGGAGATAATGCCGACCCCCTGCGCGCATTCGGCAAAGGGATTGTGGAACCGTTTAAAGATAATGACTGGAGGCAATTCGCATCCTGGTATCGAAACGTGATGGAAAGAATTGCTCATGTACGTTTCGTTATCGACAGTGATGATACGGATAAGATCAATGAGATTCTGGAACGCCATCTGGATTCTAATGTACTTGGAGACAATTTCCGTGAGGACACGATTGTGCGTGAAGACATATCACATATAGAGCTCTCCCGGGTAGATATAATGCAGCGCCACATTAACGAGATGGCAGAAAAGTTTTGAAATGGTCTACAGGCTTTTGAACAAAATTGAAACTGCAGCGTATTGAATAGTAATCTATCTGGCCAAAACCGCTCATACCGGAAGGGATCATATGAGAAAATTATTATTGCTTTCAATCATGCTAACACTGACATTAACACCACAATTCGACCTGATTGGGCAAAATATCCAAAGTGAATTTGAAAGCTACGCTCAGGTTCGGGACAGTCTTGATGCTCTCTATGATCTGGAGAAATATGGCGAGGCAATCGATCTGATAAAGTCAGTTGAAGGCATTTTCCCGGAAGATGATTTCGAGCTGACCAGATCGCATGCGCTTTTCTGCCGCAAGGCCGGTCTATATGAGGAATGCATGAATGTATTTGAGGCCGGGCATAAAAAGGGATATTTCTACTTTATAATACCGCGCATGAAGAGGTATGAACCATTTGCGGGATTCGAGAGGTTTACTGCTATTGTCGGGGAGGATGCTCGCCTGCGAAAAAAAGCATTGGAGAAGTCAAAGACCATAATGGAAATTCAAATTCCGGTAGACTATTCGTCAAAAAAGAAATATCCGCTTCTTATAGTTCTGCATGGGGGCGGAAGCTCGATTGAACGGGCAAAAAGCAACTGGAAATCGGAGAAACTTGATAATGAATTTATTGTGGCATTTTTTCAGTCTTATATGCACCAGGATCTGATTACCTTTGGATGGCGCACTTCCGATCCTCGGGCTCGTGAAGATATTAAGAAGCTCTCTGCACAGATTGTTAAAGATTATTCCATCGATACGGAAAAAATCGTTATCGGCGGAATATCCGCAGGAGGATCGATGGCCTTCGATCTCGCAATAAATGATATTATACCGGTTAACGGAGTATTTGGTGTGTGTCCGGGAAAACCTCAGGAGTTTGCCGAGGAGAATATCGAAGCTGCAAAAAGCAGGGATGTAAAGGCCTACATACTGGGCGGAGAGAGGGATTATTATCTGATAAAGCAAAAGGAGATGGCCGATGCATTTGATTGGTCCGGTCTGGATTATAAGCAGGTTGTTCTGGACGAGCATGGACATGATTACCCGGAGGATTTTTCTAAATGGATCGACATAGCACTGGAGTTTTTGGTGCAAACCGAAAGAAGTCTGTGAATTCGATGGAATCAAGTCGATAGGCTTATTTTCTTCAGCAGTCCGGCTGGCCGTCATCATCGGTGTCGCAGGGAGCGTTCCCGCCGATGAAAACATAATTGATAATCCAGACTGCATCAGAGACATTAACACTGCCGTCGCAATTGACTTCGCCCGATGCGAGCGGAATCGGGGGATCGCCGCCAATGAAAACATAGTTGATTACCCAGACCGCATCAGAGACATTTACGGCCCGGTCGAAGTTAGCATCACCGCAAATATACGGATCGGAACTTATATAGATTTCAATATACTCATCGTCGATCAGATCGCCGTCTGAGGCAATGAAATGCACATTGCTGTAGGCGCCATCCTGACTGGAATTGGGTGTCCAACTGAACAAGCCCTTGTATTGACCCGAGCCGCTGTCATATCCCAGATCGTCAAATGTTGCGCCCGAGGGAAGGTTATCGGCCGAAAGGGCAACAGAATCGCCGTCGGGATCGTCAGCGAAGACCTCAAACTCCAGAAGATTTTCCGTTAAACCGAATTTGTTTCCGATCGATTGAAGGTCAGGCGGCTGATTAGCCGAGGCGGATTCGGTCTTATATAAATAGATTCTGCCGCGAAATTCGTCGTATGCGGGAGCTCCCGCAATCATTATAAATGTATTGTTGTTATTATAACCCTGCCAGATTCCAACCGCCGAGCCCATCTCCTCGGACTCATTGCTTCCATTGACAGTGGTATCCGGGGATATGCTTCCGCCGCCCTTTAAAATTATCGCGCCTCCGCCCTCAACAGTTAGGTCATCGCTGCCCGGCATTCCGGCCATAAAATCGTCATTTCCGTCATTGTCGATATCAAGGCCGCGAGACACATCAAATCCCAAAAAATCGTTGGCCTGTTGTTCCCGGCTGTAGCTATCGTCAATTCCGGCACCCGGCGTGGAATTGCCGTAAAATACATATACTTTGCCTGCGGAGAATGTATCAACCGTATAGGTGTCTGTGCCCAATATAATGTCATCAAAGCTGTCGCCGTTTATATTTCCGGCTGCCAGATTCCATCCGAATTTAACGCCGTCAGTAGGGCCCTCGATAGTAAGATCCCACAATGAATCAGGGGAACTCGATCCCTGGAAAAAGTACATCCTTCCCCGGTTTATCAGGCTATTATCATAACTATAAGCGCCGACTATGATATCACCTGTATTGTCACCATTGAAATCGCATCCAGTAAGTGAGAATCCGAACCGTTCCCCGTCGGCCTCGCCGACAAGGATTTTGTCGACTGAATTATCGGGTGAAAGACCGCCGTAGAAGATATAGGCTTTGCCTGAATTTGAAAACGAGCCCCAGTCTGCGCGGTAAGCGCCGATTACTATATCGTCATAGCTATCATTGTTGAAATCGCCCGCATGGGCAACTGCGATTCCAAAATAATCACTGCCGTTTTCGCCGTTGAATTCCAGGTCTGGAATCGTATCGGGATTTGAGCCGCCGAAATATAAATATGCAGCACCGGCACTGGTCTCCGGGATATCGTAAAAAGGCGCACCAATGAGTAAATCCTCTGAGCCGTCATTGTTGAAATCGCCCGCTGACGACAGCGCTTTGCCGAAAAAAGAGCTTGCCGGTCCGACAATTTCCAGATCCGGGAAGGTGTCGGCAGAAGGGCCGCCGTAATAGATATATACCTTGCCTGATGAGGAGCCGTTATAATCGGCGGCAGGCGCCGAAACGACAAGGTCATCATAACCGTCATCATTGAAGTCAACAGCGCAAACAGCCTCACCGTATTGATCGCCGAGAGTCTCGCCGTCAACAGTGCCTGGATATTCATAGCCATAGGCATTTGCAAATAATAGGATCAGAGAAAAGGTGAATGATATAATGCGCATATTACAAAATCCCGTTTAACGTGAAACGGGGAGATGAATTATTGAAATCCACCTCCCGTTTCGTTCTGTCGGCAATAGACAGAGTTTTTATACACCCATACTATAGATTAGATATATTCTATTTAACCAGAATCATCTGCTTTGAAATAACTGTATTTTCGGTTTCGAGGCGATAGAAGTAGACACCGCTTGAAACCTGGTTTCCGCTCAGGTTAGTTCCATCCCAGGAAACCTGATGTTTCCCGGCCGAAAGAGCTTCTTCGTTCACAAGGGTTTCCACATGCTGTCCGAGCATGTTATAGACCTTTAATGAAACTGTGGTTTCGGCGGGAAGAGTAAAGGCGATATTTGTTGCCGGGTTAAACGGATTGGGATAGTTATTTATGCTCAGGTCGCCATCGTTCTCTGACTCCTCCGGAGGAGTCCAGGCTATGACATGAATTGTCTCGCATGAGGTAGACATAGCCTCACCGGCGGTTGCAGTAATGCAAATTGTATAATCGCCTTCCGGCACTGCCGGCGGTACCGGGAAGTACAGTTCGCGTGTGACTGTTTCTCCGGCGCCAAGCTCGACCGGTACGTTTATGGGACCGACATCCAGGTTTTCGATAGAGAGTTCGAGCCAGACTGTGGCGGCCTCATCACCGCAATTTGTCAGCTCGAAATAACCCTCGGCAAAGAAATCGCCCGGCGTTGTGGTAACCGTATCCGAAAGCTCAAATTCGGTTTCTACGCAATCATCAGTATTCATGGAAAGATCAATGCCGAAATTATCTTTTTCACCTGAGGCCAAGGAGCCTTCAAGAATAGTAGTGGAGGCGCAATCACTGGCTTCGGCGTCACCTGAGGTGGCCGTTATGCAAAGTCCGAAGGTATTGCCGGCGAAAGGCGGCGGAGCGATAAAGCTGAAGTCGCGTGCAATTGTCTCACCGGCACCCATTTCGACGGGGAAGCCCGGGAGTTCAATGGTCTGGCCGTTAAAAAGTTCAATCGTTAATGCCAGCGTTATAACAGCCGCATCATCACCGCAGTTGGTTAATTCAAAATAACCCTCAATCGTTTCCCCCGCAACGACTTCCGGAGTTAGTTCGACCTCAACCTCAACGCACTCGGCAGCAAACAGATTTTGTGCCCCAAAGACAGCGAAGGTCAATACCGTCAAAAACAAAATCAATTTTCTCATTTCTTCTCCTCCAATGGATTTTAAAAAGTAATTCGAAGTATAATCTGCTTCTAAGAATAGATAATTTAAGCAATCGCCTCTTAAGTATTGGTATGCTTCAGTACGCCAAATAATACATTAAAAATCATTTTTTTAGTGCTTCATCCAGCCGCGGAATTATTGAGTATAGCAATTTGAATGGAACATTGACCAGTTTAGTAGAGTTTTAGTAATAACACCGATTGGAATGCATCCGGAAGTATATTTTTCCGCCTTTATCGAATAAAGGCAGAATTATTGTCAAAGTGATTGCGGGACAAAGTGAATAACAATTGCGAGAAAAAAAGGAAGAATATCCTTATAATCGAGGATGATAAGGAGATAGCTGATCTTTTGAAGCTGCACTTAAAAGACATTAATTATGAGACCTATCATTGTAACAACGGTCAGGATGGGCTCGATATAGCATTGGGCGAAGAGTATGATCTTGTCATACTCGATTTGATGCTGCCCGATCTTGACGGCCTGGATATCTGCCGACGGCTTCGTGAGCAAAAACGATATATACCGGTTCTGATGCTTACTTCAAAGGCAGAGGAGATGGATCGCGTGCTGGGCCTGGAGCTGGGGGCAGATGATTATCTTACCAAACCTTTCAGTATACGTGAGCTAATCGCCAGGGTAAAGGCTATCTTCAGAAGAACGGACGCATTGTCCGAGATCGCCGCTGAAGATGAAAAGGAAAAACTGAGCTTCGATAATCTGGAGCTTGACCTGGGAAAACGCAAAGTGACTCTGGGGGATCAGTCAATCGAGTTGACCAGCAAGGAATTCGATCTGCTTAAGCTTTTCGCCCGTCATCCGGGACGCGCATACAGCCGTGAGGATCTTCTGACCAATATCTGGGGCTATCAGTTCAGCGGCTACGATCATACGGTAAACTCCCATATCAACAGGCTACGCTCGAAGATCGAGAATGATCCGGCCAATCCGCGCTTTATTAAAACTGTCTGGGGTTTTGGATACAGGTTTGCGGAGAGAGAGGAAATAGAGAGGTGAAAAAGCTTTTTTCCAGTTTTTATGCTCGGCTGTCGGCAGTATTTCTGATACTGCTTCTGATAATGGCGGGAATACATATGCTGATCTCGGTGCAATCGTCGATCAGTTTCGTCAAGGAGGCTGATCAGAGGATGAATACCGATCTGGCGGATGCGATTGCTCTCGAATTCGAGCCGTTTATCGGGGACAGCCTTGATATGGAAGGGATCAAGCATATGATGCATTACCTGATGGTAATGAATCCGCATATCGAGATTTATCTTCTGGATTCAACCGGTTCGGTTATGGCTTTCTTCGCAACCCCCGAGAAAAAAGTGCAGCGGGAAGCTGTTGCGCTCGAGCCTATTCATGAATTCATCGAAAGTGACGAAACCACCCCGATTCAGGGAGATGACCCGCGCAATCTAAATCGGCAAAAGCCGTTCTCTGCCGCGCCTATAAAGCTTACCGGCGATGACGAAGGTTATATCTATGTGATTCTGGGGGGCGAGCAGTATGATGAGGCTTCGGACGAAATCAGAGAAGGCTTTTTGATGTCGACCGCTGCTAAGGGGCTTCTGATCTCTCTCGTCTTTACAGCCATAATCGGCCTGGTTCTGTTCTTCTTCATGACCCGTCGGCTGCGAAGAGTCAAAAATGGTGTGGTGTCCTTCAAGGAAGGCGACTACAGCATGAGACTGCCGGAGAAATCGGATGATGATTTCGGGCAGCTGTCTATGGCATTCAATCAGATGGCCGACACTATTGTCGGCAATATGGAGGAGATGAAACGTACCGATGATCTCAGGCGTGAGCTAATCGGCAATGTCTCTCACG
>WJIM01000123.1 GCA_014730285.1 Candidatus Zixiibacteriota bacterium | reverse complement strand
GGGCAGACGATTCGGCGAACTGTTATCGAATCCATACAGTGTGGGAGCTATGCTGCGATATGGAAGTCCCGCCAGAAACTCTGCGGTATGCCGATGACTCCCGCCCCAGGGATGAAGATATACGACAAGTATATCGGAACTGACTTCATTATCGAGATAAAGCATCCGGTCGCCCACCATCCGGGGAGATTTGGTCTTTAGCTTGCGAACAATCTCGGCGGTCAACACGAATTTCTTTTCCTCAGGTACCCTCTCATTTTCGCCGCTTTTGCTTCCCGTACTGTCATCTACTGAACCAATTAAGGCCGACTCTTTCAGGTCAAGCAATTCATTGCGAATATCCCTGGCGGTTTGGAAACGCCGCGACTTGTCTTTCTTCAGGCAGCGCCCGACAATCCGCATCAGCTCATAAGGCGCATCGGGTCGATGTTCCGTAATGGAAACCGGTTCATCCCGCAAGATACGTGCCGCCGTTTCGGCCGGGCTTGATCCTGCAAAGGGATGAGCGCCGCAGGTTAGCTCATACAGAACGACACCCATTGCAAAGATGTCCACCTGCGCTCCGCTTTCCCCACCCTGAAGCTGCTCGGGGGCCATATAGCCAACGGTACCGGCAAAAGCAGAATCCGCGGTCAATCTGGTTAACGTGGATTCCGTGTCATCCTGGTCTTCCGGCTGGGTAAATACTGCCAGACCAAAATCGACAATATTTATCGTATCATTGCGGTCTATCAGAATATTGGCGGGCTTAAGATCGCGATGTGTTATGCCCTTCTCATGTGCGGCCGCAATACCATCGGCAATCTGAATACCGTAATCGAGTATTTTCCCGATCGGCAGGACGCCTTCTCCTTGACGGATGAGTGTTTTGCCCTCAATAAATGCCATAACGCAATACGGCAGATCATTATATTCGCCAACCCCGTGAACACTTACGATGTTGGGATGGGAAAGCCGTGCCGCAGCTCGGGCTTCGCGCAAAAAGCGTTCACGGTATTCCCTGTCGCGGTTGTAAGCAGGCGATAGGAACTTAAGCGCAACCGGGCGTTTGAGGACTGTATCTTCCGCCTTATAAACAGAGCCCATGCCCCCCTCCCCGATTTTTTCAACGATTCGGTACTGGTCAACTCCCGAACCCTCGGGTATATCAATAGCCTGTTTGTTTGAATTATCTTTGTTCATAGCATTTATCCGGATTTAACTATAGCAACCTTCAAACAATCCCATAGTTCCGAAGCTTAAAATCGGAATAACATAAATTCGGTAAAGTCGGTCATCCTGCTATGTCATTTCTCAAACAGCGGCCAACATTGGTAATAATAATTGGATTTTTCATATCCGAGAGCGATTCGAGATTTAAATGCCAATAATATTTTTATGTACAAACAGAATTCTTACTTGCAATTGGGCTGGAAAAGTATTATGTATGCAATGTGTACCCATAGCCCCATTTATCTAATGTGCTACAGCAAAAGCTATTCAAAGGAGGAAAGCGATGAACAGGCAAATCTTATCAGTTGTCCTGTTACTGTATGTTTTTCTATCTCTTGCCAGCCCGCCATTTGGTGTGGCATCCGAGCACCACCGGGATTATAAAATCCAAAACTTCAACCCTATGCCATTGGCATTTACTGAAAACCAGGGGCAGTGGCCTGACAGCATCTTCTTTCGCTCTGCAGCCAGTAACGCAACTTTATGGTTTACGGCAAGCGGAGTTTACTACCAGTTTTCGCGCCAAATTACCGCCAATGATTCAGATTATCATCTGCAAGGTCAGAACATTCATCAACAGCCGGAGTCTAATTCTACCGAAATTATCATGGTCAAATCCGAACTGATTGGCAGCAATCCCGCGCCGATGATCTACGGACAGTCGTTAATGGATTACAAATGTAATTACTTTAAAGGTGAGAATCCGTCAAAATGGCGGACAGGAGTCTCAAATTATAAAGAAATTATAATGGAGAAGGTTTATCCGGGAATTGATCTTCAATATTATGGAAGAGGCGCACATATGGAGTATGATTTTATCGTATCCCCCGGCGCAGATTACCGGCAAATTCAAATCCGATATAAAGGAATTCAGTCTTTATCGATTGCAGATGATGGGAGTTTAATCATCGGCACAAGTTGGGGCGAATTCCGCGATATGGCTCCTGTGGTCTATCAAAATTACAACGGTAGAAAAAAACACATTTCGTCAGAGTATGTAATTCATTCAGGCAATACCATTTCTTTTGAACTTAGCCCGGAATACAATCCCGCACATGAGGTTATTATAGATCCCGTGCTTTTATACAGCACCCTGTTTGGAAGCGGGGAATATGAGTACTCCAGTGCAATAGATGTCTATTATGATGACGTCTTCGATTCTTACTTTGCTTTAATTACGGGATATACCAACTCAGCAGACTTCCCAATAAAGGCTGCATATCAAACCAATAACAAAGGTGAAAAAGATGTTTTCATTACAAAAATCAACACAAATGCCGCAGGTGAAGCATCACTCGTATTCAGCACCTATTTGGGCGGAAGTTATGATGACGAGGGCCATGATATTGCAGTCGATCAGGATGGCAAAATATTTATAACCGGATTTACAGGATCCCATGGTTCCGATGGATTCAAATTTCCAATCACTGAATCCAAAGCCTATCAAACCGAATGGGGCGGATCTAGGGATGCATTCGTAACCAGGTTTGATAAATACGGGACAGTACTTGAATACAGTACATTTTTTGGAGGCGGTGGCAGTGATCAGGCCCATAGCATCGCCGTAGATCAATCCAGATGCGCTTTTATAACCGGTAGAGCATCAGGCTTCCCACTAAAAAATGAGCTTCCCAATATTTCCGGCAGTGTTTTTGTGTGCAAAATTGATACGAGGCAGATTGGCGAAAATTCCCTTATCTTCAGCACTCCTCTATATGGGCAATATGGTTATGGTGTAGCTGTTAATGGCAACAATATCTACATTACCGGCAATTCAGGTAAAACGCCATCTGCTGATCTTTCCACGCCTAATGCTTTTCAAACCGAATTTCAGGGGGGGTGTGGAGATGTTTTTATTACTTGGCTTTCTTACGATGAAACGGGCGAGACTTTGACAAATGAATATAGCTCATTTTTCGGCGGTTCTGACGCCGAGCGCGGTCAGGGAATTGCTGTAGATGTCAATGGTCTTGTTTATATAATCGGCAACACTTTATCAGACGAAAATGAAGGTTTCCCGGTTAGTCCTATGGCATATCAACAAATTTATGGCGGCGATCATGGAAATTACTCCTGTTTTTTTGGAGGAGATCCATTTATAGCGAAATTCGATTTAACACAAAGCGGAGAATCCAGCCGTATTTATTGCACTTATCTTGGAGGATCTAGAGATGACTTTGGAAATGCCATCGCCGTCGATGCCGACGGTTATGCCTATTTAACCGGCGCTACATATTGCTCTTCTTTTCCAATATATAATGCATACCAGGAGAGCAAAGCTGGCCTTAAAGATGCCTTTATTGCAAAGCTGGCTCCTACCGGGTCTGATATCGCCTTTAGTACTTTTTTTGGCGCAAATGGATTTAATACGCATACCGAAGCCACTGGAATTGCAGTCGATGATTCCGGGTATGCATATATAACCGGAAGATTGAACGGTACCGACCTGCCACTGCAGAATCCATATCAGGACAGCGGCTCAATATTCGTTTCCAAAATCACGGATACCGAGGATTATGACGGAGATGGATTTCCGGATATGATCGATTATTGCCCCCTGTTGTATACTACAACAAACATCGATACTGATGGTGATGGATGGGGCGATCAATGCGACAATTGTCCCGATTCCGCCAATCCAGACCAAGCCGACCTCGATGGTGACGGGTATGGTGATGCTTGTGACATTGATGTCGATGAGGATGGAATCCTTGATGATGGCGATGGGTCCGGTATAGCCGGAGATTACCCATGTCCGGACAGCATAACAGCGGATTGTGATGACAATTGCCCGTTTATAGGGAATCCGGAACAGGAGGATTATGATGATGACGGCCTTGGCGATAGCTGTGATAATTGCATCTATGTCTATAATCCTGATCAGATCAATTTTGATGAAGACGATTTGGGTGATGCATGTGATCCGGATGATGATAATGATGGCGTGGATGAGAACGGCGATGGATTGCCGGAATATAATCCCTGCGAGGATAGCATGACGGTAAATTGCGATGATAACTGCATCTTTCTCTACAATCCGTATCAGGGCAATGCAGACAACGACAGCGTCGGTAATCTTTGCGATGATGACGATGACAATGATGGTATACTGGATGATGACGACAATTGCCCTCTGCATTATAATCCTGGGCAGGAAAACATGGATGGTGATGACTATGGTGATTCATGCGATGTCGACATCGACGGCGATGGCAGCTCAAATGATCATGATAATTGTCCGCTTACACCAAATCCCGACCAGGATAATTACGATGGTGACGAGTATGGTGATGCCTGCGATGATGACATTGATGGCGATGGAGTAAAGGAAGACGGCGATGGTTCAGGTATACCGGGCGACTATCCGTGCCCGGATAGCGTAACGCTTGATTGTGACGACAACTGCAAATATCCTAATCCGGACCAGAGAGACGATGATGGCGATGGCATTGGATATGAATGTGACTTCATTTGCGGAGATGCCCAGCACGATGGAAGGGTCAATATTTCCGATGCTGTGGCAATTATCAATTATGTCTTTATTGGGGGCGATGCCCCTGATCCATTCTACTCAGGAGAAGTCAATTGCGACTGGGCTGTAAATGTCAGCGATGCCGTCTGGCTTATAAACTATATATTCATGGGCGGAACCACACCTTGCGATTGCGATTCTTACTAACAATTTAAAATAAGACCCGCCCGAACGGCAAATATTTGAATTCGGGCGGGTTTCTTTTTAATACAAAAATCCTAATAAGCAAATATGTCCTGATTTCGTGTTATTAATGGGTTCAAGTCGGTCATCCTGCTATGTCATTTCTCAAACAGCGGCGGATGCGTCAGGTGAAAATCCGTCGCATCCTGATACATCCTGGCCACCGCCAAAAGAGTAGCCTCATCATATAAGCCGCCTATAAATGTTATGCTGACCGGGTTGCCATCCTCGGCGAAACCATTGGGAAGCACCACACATGGATGCCCGGTCAGGTTGGTTAAAAGAAGGTTATCACCTTCGAAGGCAGGCGATATATAAACATCGATATTCTCCATAATCGCGGCCATACTATCGATAGCAATCTTCCTTAGGCGATTGGCCTGAATATATTCCACTGCCGGAATAAAACGGCTGGCGCGAAAAACATTGGGCCAGGCATTTTTGATCTGCCGCACCATCAAATCATCCCGTCCCGATCTGGTAAGCTCATCGAACGCCGCGGCCGCTTCCGCCGATAGTATTATCTGCATAGGATTAATTGGCATTC
>WJIM01000122.1 GCA_014730285.1 Candidatus Zixiibacteriota bacterium | reverse complement strand
AGAAGCGGGCAGGGATTGTATTTATGCTCGGAGAGCTCATGCAGGAGGTTTTCCATCCAGCTCATTACCTCGTCCAGACCCATCATATCCGCCAGGCTCAGAGGACCCATATTAAATCCGAATCCGAGTTTCATGGCAATATCGATATCATCTGCAGAGGCGATTCCCTCCATGAGAACATGCATAGCCTCGTTTAAAAAGGGCACGATAATACGAGTGGTGACATATCCCGGATATTCGTGTACCATGACAGGAGTTTTGTTCAGGCTGGAGGTGAACTCTTTGATTACCTCAACGGTTTTTTCAGATGTTTTCAGGCCGCGTACGATTTCCACCAATGGCACTTTGTGCACCGGATTCAGGAAATGCAGGCCGATTATGCAGTCGGGACGTGAGGTTGAGGCGGCCAGCTCGGTGATTGACAGGGTGGAGGTGTTCGAGACCAGGATCGTACCCGGCTGGCAGATATTATCCAGATGTGCCAGCAGGAGTTTTTTGGCCTCAAGGTCCTCCTGGATAGCCTCGATCACCATCGGAGCCTGCTTGGCCGGTTTATAGTCGCCGGCAGGTGTTATTCTGGCCAGAATGGCCTTTTTTTCTGATTCGGTAATTCCCCAGCGCTCGATTTCCTTGTCGAGCTTGTCTGAGAGTTCATCATAAGCTTTGTTGGCAAGATGTAGATCCTTGTCTATCAGGATAACATCAGTGCCGGTGGCGGATACTACTCGGGCAATCCCCTGGCCCATAACACCGCCGCCGATAATTACAACTTTATTTATAGACGCCATAAGATCCTCTGGAATAAAGGTTCAAATTCCCGACAACCTAAAATACCCCGGATTATCGGGATTTTGAATATACATTATCGGACATATATTTCAAGATAATTTGCCCGATTTCGACCATAAATCGGCCATAGAATGATTCAATTAATTCAAATCTTTTTCCCGCGCAATCAGGTAAAATACCCATTTTTAACCCCTTTATGTTTAATACTTTTTTACGGTATAAGCCCCTTTTTCTATGGGAATAATTGTATTAGATGAAACAAATAAAAATGGGCCGTCTGGCATGACGACCCATTAGTGAATTTTTTCCTGTAACTGCCCTCAATTTCCGATCAGCTTAAAATTTTATTATATCAAGATGGGAGTATGTTTTGGGAAAATGCCAGCCCAGATTATCCTTGGCCCACTCCTTGAATTCATCCAGCCTAAAGCGGTTCTTGCGCACCTCCCATGATCCGGCATGGAAGTACTTATAGATATATTCCGGAAAATACAATGAATTATAGACACTGGTCAGCTTATCCAGATATTCATTGGAGAGCTCCGGATTTCTCTTTTTCATATCAATCCAGTATTCCGCCAGACGTTTGCGGCAGTCCAACTCTTCCCTGTAGGTGAAACGGTATTCCTTCTCATTCGGAAATGTTTTGAAGAACAGCTCTTTGCGCCACTCCTTTTTGAACTTGGCGTATTCCCGCCAGGCGGAGAGCGCATGAGGATCGCCCATAACCTCCTCGGAGATTACGACTTTGTAAAGAACCGGCCCATCATCAGCTTTTGCAGGCTGAGATGTGAAGATGGCCAGTATAAAAAAGATACCGATTAATATAAAATTGAAGTTTCTCATAATCTAACCCGCTCCATTTGTTCCACATTCACTATATATCATCGGAATTAAAGGGCCTATGATTCAGTACAGACTGAGGATAAATTTCAAACAGGCTTATGCAAATGTTATACAGGTCTGAAATCTGTTTGCACAATAACGGTTAATGGGCTATACTAATAGGTTGAGCTATGGCAGAAGATAACGGTTTTAATTACAGGCTTGAAAATGTCTCCTACAATTCCGGCGGAATTCCGCTCCTGCAGGAGATAAATCTGGCATTCGAACATAACTGCGTTACGCTCGTAACCGGGCCTTCCGGCTCCGGCAAGAGCACGCTTTTGCGCCTGATGGGGATGCTGATATCCCCATCTTCCGGAGAGATATATTACGAGGGGAAGAGTCTTGACGATTTCGATCCGAGTGAGTACCGATCTAAAGCCGTTATGGTGGGGCAGAAAGCATACCTGACCGAGGGCACTGTGCTGGATAACCTGATGCTGCCGTTTAATCTCAGGCACAACAAAGACAGGGAGATATCCGAGGAGACATTTGTTGAATACCTGAACCGGGTCGGTTTGGATCGGGAGTTTCTCTCCAAAAAAAGCAAAAAGATATCCGGGGGTGAGGCCCAGAGAATGGGACTGGTGCGGGCTCTGGCACTATATCCTGAGACGCTGCTTCTGGACGAACCTACCTCCGCACTCGATATATCCTCGGAAGAACAGGTGGTAAATCTTCTACGAGAACACAAAAAAACCAGTAACATTGTCGTGGTAGCCCATTCCCCTGCATACCTGGATCTGGCTGACCGGGCGGTTGTCTTGAAAAACGGCCGAGTGGCAAACTGCAAGCAAAGCATGACTCCCGCCGAATTGAAGGATTGCCTGGAGGGACGGATATGAGCTCGCCCGGTATACAGGAAATATCGCTGGTGCGGATGGCGGTATGCTACCTGCTCTTTCTGGTCTCATTTCTTTTGATGTTCTACTACAGAATGAATCTGAGCAAAGACGCTATCATATCAACACTGCGCATGTCCGTCCAGCTCGTTATTGCCGGGCTCGTGCTTAGATACGTTTTCCAGTTTAATTACTGGTATATCGTCCTGTTCGTGCTGCTTTTCATGCTCTTTTTCGGAGTGCAGACAATTATGGGAAGAACCGGGATCAAAATCAAAAAGACCTTTCCTTACCTGTTTTTAAGCATGTTTCTCGGATGCGGCGGGACTCTTGTATTTTTTATCTTTGCGGTTGTGGGACAGGAGCCGTGGTATGACGCGCGCTATCTGATTCCCCTTTTCGGAATGATAGTGGGGAATTCCATGAATGGCTGCGCGCTTGCATTGGAACGTTATGTTACCGGTATTGACGAGAATCGCGATGCTGTCGAGGCAATTCTTTCATTTGGCGGTACGCCTGCCGAGGCCACCCGCGACAACTTCCTCAAGGCTTTCCGGGCATCTCTCCTGCCTACTTTTGCCTCTATGACCGGGATGGGTGTGGTTTTTCTTCCCGGTATGATGACCGGCCAGATCTTAACCGGCGCAGAGCCTTTGCTGGCGGTCAGATATCAGATTGCAATCATGCTTGCAATTCTGGGCTCCGTTATTTTCTCGGTCTTTCTGATACTAAAACTCGAGACCACCCTTTTATTCAATAAAAGGGATCAGTTGATAGAGTTCTGATCTCCTTACCTGCTATTCGCAATAGACCCGGATTTTCTCTCCGCTATTGCTCTCTACATCAACCGACAGCTCCGAAAGGGCGTCGATCAGTTCCTCCAGAGAGTCTGGATTAATATCATTAAAATCGAAATTCACGCCTTTTTCCTTCAGAGCCCCGTCGATTTTGCCCTGGGCCTCGTCGGGAAGAAGGGATGTGAGCTTAATGCCCGCTCTTAAGAGCGCCATCGGCACACGGATATTAATCTGCTCCCCCTCATTTCCATCATTTACTTCGACTCTTAAGTATTTTGGCAATTTGCGGGAAATGCCCTTATCCTCCGGGGTCTTTTCCGGACTGTCTTCACCAATAGCATTCAAAAGCTTCTCGGCCTGTTCGACATTGATCTTGCCCTCGGCCAGCATATTCAGTATCTGAGTCCTGTCTTTACTCATTTTGAATCTCCTTTATAGAAAATTAACAAATACGTTATCATTAGCTCCTCTGACATCTACCCTCAGACCGCGCATGTTGCAGATCAGATTAAAAATCAGCGGAAATGCCAGAATAATCTTTTTTCCCCTGCCCGAGGGCCATAGAATCAGGGATACTATCAAAACCAATGGAAGGAGGAGAATTGAAATAGCCAGCATGAACGGCCACAGCAGAAACAGCGGAAACCAGAGGCCGATTTTTTTCCTGCCCTCCTCCATAATTCTGATTCTTAGAATTGAAGGTGGATAGATCATTTCAACATCTCCAGCGCTTCATCAACCGAAATTTCGCCCTTATCAAGGCGCTTTAAAACATCGCTTTTTGAGGGCGCGGCATTAAGTTGAACGAATTCCAACTGCCGGGCGATTTTTTTCAGCCGGCTTTTTATGGTTGGGTAGCTGACCCCAAAGAGCCTCTCGGTCTCCTTGATCGAGCCGTCAGACTGGATAAATACCGTGACAAATATCTGATCCTGCATGGAGAGTTTGGCCAGAGGGGGGAGTTCGAATGATCCCTCGATTGCAATATCGGAATCCTCCAGACGCACCCTCTCAACCAAAAAATCTTTATCTTGAGTCAGATTTGTCAATTCCTGCCAGTTTTGAGCCATCCGGTCTCCTTTCTTTAATATTTTCAATATTAATATCGTCGAAAAATTACAAATGTCAAGTAATATATTAATATTATTAATATTATGTATGATAAATATTAAATATTATTAATTTTAATATGAATTATCGTTATATCCTTAAATATTCCAAAAAGATAGGCTTTGCGATTCCGCTTGACAGTCTAATCCGGTTTAATTAATCTTATGTTTCTAAATCCGCGGGCGGATTTTGGATTAGAAAATATCAATTGATCCTTTATTGGAGGTCTTTGAAATGAAAATAGATGGTTTGGAAGATGTTCTCAAACAGCTTGAGATCGAAAAAACTAATTATGGCGCTTCGGACGGCCATGAATGGTTCGGGAACGGCCCTGAAACAGACAGCATAAGCCCGATTAACGGTCAGGTAATTGCTGCGGTTAAGCAGGCCAACCCGGATGATTACGACCGTATGGTCAAGGCTAACGAAGAGGCATTCAAGACCTGGCGTGAGGTTCCCGCACCCAAGCGCGGCGAGATAGTACGTCAGTTCGGCCTGGCCTTAAGAGAAAAGAAGGACGCTCTGGGACGTTTGGTTACGATCGAGATGGGCAAGTCGCTTCAGGAAGGCTGGGGCGAGGTGCAGGAAATGATCGACATCTGCGATTATGCCACCGGCCTTTCGCGCATGCTTTACGGCAAACAGACTCATTCCGAGAGATACCGCCATAGAATGTACGAGCAATGGCATCCGCTGGGAGTGGTTGGAATAATATCCGCCTTCAATTTCCCGGTTGCGGTCTGGTCATGGAACCTGGGAATTGCGCTGGCCTGCGGCGATACCTGTATGTGGAAACCGGCCTCGCATGTGCCATTGACAGCAATTGCCTGCCAGAAGATATTCATGAAAGTTGCTAAGGAAAACGATCTTCCGGCCGGAATTTCCACCCTTCTGATCGGAAAAGGCTCGCAGGTGGGCGAATTGATGCTTACCGATAAGCGGGTGAATCTGGTCAGTTACACAGGCTCGACAAAAATCGGCCGTCATATCGGCGAGGAAGTATCCAAACGTTTCGGCAAGACAATACTCGAACTGGGCGGCAACAATGCCGTAATCGTTACCCCGCATTCTGAGATGGAACTTGCAGCCAAGTCCATACTCTTCGGGGCGGTCGGAACTGCCGGACAGAGATGTACAAGTACACGCCGTGTTATTGTGGAAAAATCGGTTAAGGAAGAGCTCGTAAACACTCTGAAGGATTATTACGGCAGGGTTACTATCGGTAACCCGCTGGATCAGTCAAAGTTGATGGGGCCGCTGGTTGATAAAGGCGCGGTCGATATGTATCTGGAGGCTATCGAGATTGTCAAGAAGCAGGGCGGCAAGATGCTCTGGGGCGGCGAGAAGCTGGATCATGAGGGCGGCTGCTATGTTACTCCCTCTGTCGCGGAAGTCAGGCGCGATCTGGAAATAGTCTGCGAGGAGACATTCGCACCGCTTCTCTATATCATCGAATATTCAGGTGATATCCAGAATGCCATCGATATTCAGAATGATGTGCCGCAGGGCTTGAGCTCCTCGATCTTTACCAATGATCTGATCGAATCGGAGACATTCCTGGGCCACACCGGCTCCGACTGCGGAATTGCCAATGTCAATGTCGGTACATCCGGCGCCGAAATCGGACTTGCTTTCGGCGGCGAGAAAGAGACCGGCGGAGGACGGGAGTCGGGAAGCGATGCCTGGAAATGCTACATGCGCCGTCAGAGCAATACCATCAACTGGTCGCGCAAGGCTGAATTGGCGCAGGGAATCAAATTCGACTAAATAGATTTTGCTTTGGCGAAACAAATCATCGCCAATGAGGTTTATATAAGCAATCCTCCCGTAAAGGGGGGATTGTTTTATTGGAATAGGCATTTCCTTATATAAGGGGGAGATAAGTTGCTTGGCGAAATCGCAGCTCTGGCAACAGCATTCTGCTGGTCGTTTGGATCGCTCTTCTTTACCTCCGGCGGACGTGAAATCGGCGCCCTCAATGTCAACCGTATTCGACTGATCTTCGGGGTGATTCTACTCGGGCTGGCGCTTCTTATTACCGAGGGCTGGCTGATTCAGCCGGGTGCGCCGATTAAAAATGTCGGCTACCTGGCACTATCCGGCTTAATCGGGCTTGTTATTGGCGATTCATTCTTGTTCACCGCAATGGTTTTAATCGGCCCGCGATTGACACTCCTGATCTTTTCCCTTTCACCGGCAATCGCAGCCCTTACAGCCTGGATTTTTATGGGCGAGGTGCTGACACTTATTGCAATACTCGGAATCGCAGTTACGCTGGCCGGAGTTATCTGGGTCAGCGTGGAGCGTCCTATGAAGGGAACGAAACAGGTCAACCAGATTTCGGCCAAAGGCGTAATTCTGGCCTTTATGGGCGGCGCCGGACAGGCGGTGGGGATAGTATTTGCCAAGATGGGTATGGCCGATGTTATCGATCCTTTGGCGGGGACTTTTATCCGTATGCTGGCCTCGGCCACGATTATCTGGTTTATCAGTATCCTGACCGGGAATTTCGCCAGGACTATTCAGGCTATGCATAATGCTCGGGGAGTAGCATTGTCATTCGGAGGCGCAGTATTCGGGCCGTTTCTGGGCGTAACCCTGTCGCTTCTAGCGGTAAAACATACCGAGGCGGGGGTGGCGATGGCTATTATGT
>WJIM01000121.1 GCA_014730285.1 Candidatus Zixiibacteriota bacterium | reverse complement strand
GCAAAATTCATATCAGGAGGGAATAAATGAATCCGGCGAGGACTATGTTTGGCATAAGTGCGGTCATTTTTGTAATGTTTGCCCTGGTTTTCTGGGGACGCGGCTCGGATAATCTGGGCGACACGCCCGAACAGGCGCTAAGGACCTGCGCGCAGGCTGTCAAAAGCGGAGATATGAGGACCTTTTCCGAATACACAGTCGAAGGTGATGAGTTCTGGAAGGAATGGAAGAAAGCATCCGAAGAGGAGCGCAATATGGCACGTTCGATGCTCCCGATGCTGATGGGTGATATTTGCTACTACGGCTTTACGGTAACGGATGCAAAAGTCGAGGGTGATGATGCCACTCTCTGGGTTATGCCTGAGTTTCATGCAAAGGATGCTGTGCCTGTCAGATACTACATGAAGAAGGAAGACGATCGCTGGAAATTCGATCCCGGCCAAAGCCCGAATTGATGTATGTGACACACCGGTTTGTTTGACATATACGATTTTTTCATGACTTTGGTTTATAAATGACTGCCCAGGCTCTTAACGGAAGAGCGCTTTATCCATTTTCCGCTTGACAAGCATCCGGTATTTCTGATATCTAAGCATAGAAAGCATGTCATCCGTTTGGGAATTTAGATTGACCGATTCAATTCCAGACCCTCAGACCGGGGAGTTGATATCCCGCGATCCGAGGATCTGAGAAGATTATATGGGCCTCTGTTCTCCCGTTATGCCATCGTGTCCAACCGGAACTGTGTTCTGTTGCAGGTATACTTATTCCGGCAGATTGAGATAGCATACAGGAGGCGGAGGCCCACCTATGAATACATAGTTAATAATCCAAACGGCATCACTGACATTAACAGCCCCGTCGCAGTTTGCATCCCCAATCGACAGATGCGGGATCGGCTCATCTCCACCCTGGAAAACATAGTTTATGATATAAATTGCGTCGGAGACATTAATTACAAAATCGTGATTGGCATCCCCGTGCGATATCGCGATCATCGCCCGATAAGCGTTCAAACGTCCGAAACCGGAGATGTTGTCATGCCCGGGTGGATATAAATCGTTGGCTGTGTATCTCAACAATTCATATACAGGCTCGGCATTATCCGACTTTGAAATCAAATTGCTCCTGGTAGCCAGCAATTTGGCGGCAATTCCGGCCGTTATTGCAGCAGCCGGACACGTCCCTGAGTATCCGCAATAATAATTTGGATCGCCGTTGCAAAGCGAACCATCATTATATCCTTCCGGGCCGCTGAAATCGAAAGACCAGATCTCATCGCCGGGGGCGCAGATATCCAGTGCGCTTCCCTGTCCGCTCCATGAAGGAACCAGATCGTATTTATCCGTTGCGCCAACCGCAAAAGTATAAGGCGAGGACGCAGGATATTTTATGCTTCCCTCATTTGCAGTCGCAGTGAAAAACGGTTTTCCTCTTTCATAAAGCCGTTTAAGCTCAAGCTCTAAGTGTGGAAAATATTGATCAAAATGAATTCCTGAGCAGTATATATCAACCGGCCAGGGGCGGGTGGAAGCATAACGCAGAGCTTTGATAAAGGATTGATCATTGAAATTGCCATAAATATCACATATTTTTATCGGCATAACCCGGGCATAATCTTCCGTACCGGCAAGACCTGTGGTATTATCTATTGTGGCCGAGATTAATCCAAGCATCATTGTACCATGTGAATAGATTTTTAGGTCAGTTGTGAAGGGGGGGTATGGATAAGAATCAGGCAGCCAATGGATGTCATCAAGGTATGTACCGCCTACTACATCATAGGGCCAATATTCCCAATAATCCTTAAGATCCTCGTGTTCCATATCATAGCCAAAATCGAGAATTGCAATTAACGTGCTGCTGTTTTCAGGCTTCATATCCCATGCTTCCGGCATATCGATATCCGCATCCTCTATTCCACCGCTCTGCTCGGTATTATGCAGATGCCATTGCTCGGCGAAATAGGGGTCCTGGGGAATTTTAGGCTCCGGGGACATTCCGGCCAAAAAATCGGAAGTATAAATGCAATTGGGAACAACATACTGGAATGCGCCCTGCTCATAAAGATAATTGCAAAGCATGATCAGACTCGGGAATATGTCGCTGCTATACTCGCCAAAATAGATTAAATCCTCTTCCCAGATCGAATCATAAATAAATACATCATTGGAATCCAGAATATCATGGATTTGCTGAGCAGTATATCCCTCATTCGCTTTGACAATAAGGCGGTCGTTCATATAGTACGGGCTGCTCCCCGATCCGAGAACCGGATTGACCATCAACACCGCAGTATCGTATAATAGCTCATCCATAACTTCATCCAGACCAAAACCGGATTCGATTCCGTATACGATAAATTGGTCTCCCAGATACACAAAATCAAAATCATCCTGTAAATAAGGTCTTTCATACGCAAAGCCTTCGGCTCCGATACCGGCAAGCGTATCCAGATGTACTGTCACCAGCGAATCAAAAATATTGAGGCTTAGATACGATCCGTCAAGATCGTAGATATAATATTGTCCCGATAAACTGCCGCAAATCAGTATAAGCGGCAGCAAACATTTCAACAAAAATACAGTTTTCATCATTTCTTCCTTTCTGTTATTTTGGCCCTATCGTAAGACGCAAGATCATATGTTTGAAGTCGGGCCAGACTATGTTTTCGACCGCATAAGTCGAGGTGTTAATTGAGCAGACTGTCCCACCCCACTTTTC
>WJIM01000120.1 GCA_014730285.1 Candidatus Zixiibacteriota bacterium | reverse complement strand
GATGGTAATGCCGGGCGATAATATCACGATGGAAGTAGAGTTGGTCAGCGACGTGGCGATGGAGCAGGAGCTTCGTTTCGCGATTCGTGAAGGCGGCAGAACAGTCGGAGCCGGTGTTGTAACCGAAGTTGTGGAGTAAATATTTGATTTAGATATACCCAGGTCTGTAGCTCAATTGGCTAGAGCACCGGTCTCCAAAACCGGGGGTTGGGGGTTCGAGTCCCTCCAGACCTGCAATTGAGAGAAGTCATGAAGCAAAAAGTTGGAAATTACATCAAGGAGACGCAGGCCGAGCTCAAGCAGGTTACCTGGCCCACCAAGCCGGAACTGATCGGTTCGACCATCGTCGTAATCGTCGTTACGCTTGTTCTGGCGGTATTCATTTATGCTGTGGACAAGGTTTTGGAAACCTTAATCTTTTCAATCCTGGGTTTGTAGAGAATAGTTATGGGTGATTTAAAGTGGTATGTGGTACACACTTATTCCGGGCATGAGGCCAAGGCTAAAAAGCTTTTAGAAAACGAGATCAATCATCAGGGCCTGGAGGATAAGTTTGGTGAAATTCTGATTCCAATCGAACAGGTTACGGAGATGAGGTCGGGTAAGAAGTCGACGCAGGCCAAAAAATTTCTGCCCAGTTATATCCTTATCGAAATGGATTTGAACAACGAGACCCAGCATCTGGTTACCAGTACACCGGGAGTAACCTCCTTTGTAGGCTCTGGCGGGGTGCCGGTTCCTATAACGCAGGATGAAGTCAAGCGGGTAATGGGTCAGATGGATAAGGCCAAGGCGATTGAAGAAGGTGAATTTCCGTTTAAGCAGGGAGATGCGGTAAAGGTCATAGACGGGCCGTTTACCGATTTTTCCGGCTTTGTTTCAGAAATAAATATGGAACGCAAAAAAGTAAAGGTAATGGTGTCGATATTTGGCAGGCCTACACCGGTGGAACTGGATTTTCTGCAGATAGGCGCTGCAACTTAGGAGATAGATATGGCGAAAAAGGTATCAGGTTTTATCAAATTACAAATTCCTGCCGGAAATGCCAATCCGGCACCTCCGGTTGGTCCCGCACTGGGACAGCATGGTGTCAATATCATGGAGTTTTGCAAGGCCTTCAATGCTCGCACACAGAAGCAGGCCGGGAATATAATTCCTGTGGAGATTACGGTCTATCAGGACAAGTCGTTCACCTTCATAACCAAAACTCCGCCTGCGGCTGATCTTCTGAGAAAGGCCGCCAAGCTCAAAAAGGCTTCCTCCGAGCCGAACCGTGACAAGGTCGGCAAGGTCAGTTTGAAGCAGATCAAAGAAATCGCCGAATTGAAGATGCCCGATTTGAATGCCGCGGATGTTGAGAGCGCAATGAAAATGGTTGCCGGCACCGCTCGCAGTATGGGAATCGAAGTGGAAAGTTAAGGAGTGGAAGTCAAGATGAGTACCGGAAAGAAATATACTGAGTTCAGGAAAAAGATAGACAGCCGCGCCAGTTACGATCTGGATGATGCTGTCAAGCTGGTCAAGGAAAATGCCTTTGCCAATTTCGACGAGACTGTGGAACTTGCGGTGCGGCTGGGTGTTGATCCCAAGAAAGCGGATCAGATGGTAAGGGGGACAGTGGTACTGCCTCATGGTACCGGCAAAGAAGTACGCGTTCTGGTGTTTACCAAGAGCGATAAGGCTTCGGAGGCCGAGGAAGCCGGTGCGGATTATGTCGGTCTTGAGGAATACGTGGAGAAGGTTCAGGGTGGCTGGTTCGATTTTGATGTTGTGGTGGCGAGTCCGGATGTTATGGGAATGATCGGCAAGCTCGGTAAGATGCTGGGACCTCGCGGTCTGATGCCGAATCCGAAATCCGGTACTGTTACTATGGATATCGGCAAGGCTGTAACTGATATTAAGAAAGGTAAGATCTCTTATCGTGTGGATAAAGTCGGCAATGTACATGTGGGAATAGGCAAGGTATCCTTCAATGAAAAGCAGATACGGGAAAACCTTCTGGCTTTTATGGATGCCATCATGCGAGCCCGTCCCGCCGCCGCAAAGGGACAGTATCTCAGAAATATCTCGCTTTCATCCACCATGGGAGTTGGTATAAAATTGAGTCCATCCGGTCTTGTGGCCGAGCTTAAATCTTAATCTGACTGGAGATAGTTATCATGTTGAAGCGCTCTGAAAAAGAGGAAATGGTCGAAGAGCTTGGCAGTCTCTTTGAAGAATCGAACAATATATTCGTTACGGATTATCTTGGCCTGAACGTCTCGCAGATTACCGAATTCCGGAAACAGCTGCGCGAGGGCAATATCAAGTACCGGGTTGCCAAGAATACTCTTCTCAGAATAGCCGCCAAAGATAAGGGCTATGAGGAAATGGTGCCGTATTTTGAAGGGCCCACGGCGGTTGCGTTCGGCGTTGAAGATCCCACGGTACCGGCCAAGACGATTAACGAGTTTTTCAAGAAAAACGGCAAGCCCGAGGTAAAGGCGTTTTATGCCGACGGCATTCTCTATCAGAGTGACCGCTTAAAAGAGCTGGCCGACCTGCCGAGCAGGGATGAGTTGATAGCGAAGATCGTCGGTACGATCGGAGCGCCTTTGACCAACCTGGTGGGAACTCTCGACGGATTAATCAGAGAATTCTGTTTAACAATAGATCAAATCGCAAAACAAAAAGAAAATTAATGCTGCTTCTAAGCCTAAATGTATTACGCCTGGCTGGATGTAGGTCCCCGAGGCCTGAGGCAACTTCCGGTCAGAAATGTAACGATTAGGGAGATTGAAAATGAGTGAAGTTATTGATCAGATAATCGAATCGATTGACAAACTGACTGTCATGGAACTGGCCGAGCTATCTAAGGCATTGCAGGACAAGTACGGTGTTTCGGCTGCCATGCCGGTAGCTGCCGCCGCCGCTCCGGGCGCTGCTGCAGGAGGCGAGGCCGAAGAGGAAAAGACCGAATTTGACGTTGTTCTGGATGCTATCGGAGACAAGAAGATTCAGGTCATTAAAGTAGTGCGCGAGCTTACCAGTCTGGGGCTGAAGGAAGCCAAGGAACTGGTTGACGGCGCTCCCAACAAAGTTAAAGAGGGAGTGACCAAGGAAGATGCCGAGGCGGCCAAGGCGAAGCTGGAAGAAGTCGGCGCTACAATAAAAATTCAGTAGCATTTACCCCGGCAAAAACACCGGGGTAAATGCCGGAAAACGGCGGTGATGAAGGGTGGAATGGCGGTTGTATTTCTGTTCCCGGATTATTATATCACCCAAATCTTACCCAGGTATTCAGGAACATATGTGCCTACAATTCCGTTAGGGTGATGGCCATAATGTTTATAAAAATCGATACAGGGCTTTCGGGCTCTTAATGTTTTTAAAGGAGTGTGGTTCCTTTGGCTAAAGTAACACCGGTAGATCGTCAGACTTTTGCCAAGCTCTCCTCCCCGGCGGAAATGCCCAATCTGCTGGAGGTGCAGCTTGCCTCTTATGAAGCCTTTATCCAGGCTGATGTGCCTCCGATGAAGCGCAAGGATCAGGGTCTGCAGAAGATCTTTAAAGAAATTTTTCCTGTTACCGACGTTCATGAAAATTACACCCTGGAATTCGTGAAGTACACCATGGGAACGCCCCGGTACACTATCAGGGAATGCCAGGAGCGCAATATGACTTTTGCCGCTCCTATGAAATCGACCCTGAGGCTGGTGGCCAGGCAGCAGGATGAGAAGACCAGCGAGGTCAAGGATATTATCGAACAGGATGTTTTCCTGGGAGAGCTTCCGCTGATTACTCCGGGCGGAACTTTTATAATAAACGGAGCCGAGAGGGTGGTGGTGAATCAGTTGCACCGCTCCCCGGGCGTATCGTTCGACGACGATATCCATCCCAACGGCAAGAGGCTATTCTTCTCGCGTATCATCCCCTTCAGAGGATCCTGGGTGGAATTCAATATCGATATTAACGACATCATGTTCGTGCATATCGATTCCAGGAGAAAGCTTCCCATGACCACGTTCCTGAGAGCGCTGGGCTATTCCTCCAATACGGATATTATAGGAGAGTTTTTCGAGATCAAGGACTTTCGTCTGACCTCCAGAAGCGCTGAGAAACTGGTTGGAAAGACTGCGGCCGAAGATATCGCCGATCCTGAGACAGGTGAGGTTCTTGTCAATGTCGGAGTGTCATTTACTGAGGAACATGTAGAAAAGCTTAAGGAAACCAAAGTAAAAGAAATCAAGATGGTTGATAAGGAACTTTCTCAGGAGGAGAAAGTCGTTTTCAACACATTCAAAAAGGATACTACCACAAACACCGAAGAAGCCCTGTTCAAACTGTATTCATTGATCAGGCCCGGGGATGCCCCCACTCTGGAGCTGGCTCAGAACCTGATCGAAAGTATGTTCTTCTCGGAAAAGCGCTATGATTTGGGTGAGGTCGGGCGCTATATGGTTAACCAGAGGCTAAATCTCGATATACCTCTGGACCATAACGTTCTCGATCGCCGTGATTTTATCGCAATAATCACTTATCTTATCGATCTGCGCAACGGTCACGGTTATATTGACGATATCGACCATCTCGGCAATCGCCGTGCCCGCACGGTGGGCGAGCTTCTGGCGAATCTGTTTTCGGTGGGACTTTCGCGTGTGGCGCGAACAATCAGAGAACGAATGAGTCTGAAGGATGCTGAGAATATTACCCCGCACGATCTGGTCAACGCCAGAACCGTTTCGGCTGTGATCGATACGTTTTTCGGTTCATCGCAGCTTTCGCAGTTCATGGATCAAACAAACCCGCTTTCTGAGCTGACTCACAAGAGAAGGCTTTCGGCGCTTGGTCCGGGCGGCCTCACCAGAGAAAGAGCCGGTTTCGAGGTACGAGATGTGCACCACACGCATTATGGCCGTATGTGTCCGATCGAGACTCCTGAAGGACCCAATATCGGACTGATTGCCTCACTTGCCACTTATGCCAGAATCAACAAATATGGTTTTCTGGAAACGCCTTACAGGCATGTGAAGAAGGGCAAGGTCAGCGACGAAATCGTTTATCTGACCGCCGACAAAGAAGATAATTATTATATCGCCCAGGCCAACGAGCCTCTGGACGATAAAGGCAATTTCGTGAACAAGCAGATTACGGTGCGTTTCCGAAGCGATTATCCCATAGTCGATCCGGAAAAGATCGATTATATGGACGTCTCTCCACGCCAGCTTGTCAGCATAGCCGCATCGTTGATTCCGTTTCTCGAGAACGACGATGCCAACCGTGCTTTGATGGGCTCCAACATGCAGAGGCAGGCTGTGCCGCTTCTGCGCACCCAGGCTCCCTGGGTGGGAACCGGCATGGAGGAGAAGGCCGCGCACGATTCTATGGTCGCTCAGGTTTCCGAAGTGGAAGGCGAGGTTATATCTGTTGACGCCAATAGAATTGTTATTAAGCCTTCCGGAAAGGTGAAGGGCGATCTTCTGGGTTATCGTGAAGAAGTAGTTTATGATTTGATTAAGTACAAACGTTCCAACCAGGATACCTGCGTTAACTACCGTCCCTGCGTTGATGTTGGGGACAAGGTCAATGTGGGCAGCCTGATAGCCGACGGTCCAGCCAGTCATGGCGGTGAGCTGGCATTGGGTTACAATATTCTGGTGGCGTTTATGCCCTGGAGAGGGTATAACTTCGAGGACGCTATCATCATTTCCGAACGAATGGTGAAGGAGGATATTTTCACCTCCGTCCATATCGAGGAATTTGAGATTCAGGTCAGAGATACCAAGCGCGGCTCGGAGGAGATCACCAGGGAAATCCCGAATGTCTCCGAGGATGCTATCAAGCATCTGGATGAATCCGGTGTTGTTGTAATCGGTTCGGAAGTGGAGGCCGGGGATATTCTGGTCGGCAAGGTAACGCCCAAGGGCGAAACGGAGCTTTCTCCCGAGGAGAGGCTTTTAAGAGCGATTTTCGGCGAGAAGGCCGGAGATGTTCGCGACGCCTCCCTGAAGGCGCCTCCCGGATTAAAAGGTATCGTGATAGATACCCAGGTATTCTCGCGTAAGGAGAGAACCGACGAGGCTAAGAAGCGAGAGGCGGCCGAAAAAGCCAAAGTTAAAAAACAATACAACGATCTTATTGATAATATCAAAAAGCTTACGAAAAAACGTCTCATCGAGCTTCTGGACGGTTACACCTCCAATACTCTGAGAAGCAGCGATGACGGTTCGGTGATGATTCGTGCCGGTCAGAAATACAAGGATGACAGTCTGGACGGAATCGACTTCGAAACTATCACCGCCGAGGATGGCTGGTCTCAGGAGAACCGTGTAAACAAGAAGGTCGAGGAGCTTCTGGATGAGGCCAGTATCATACTGGCTGAGAAGAGGGGAGAGCTCGAGAACGAGCTCGAGAAAATCTCCCGCGGCGCCGAGCTTCCTCCGGGGGTCAAGCAGCTTGCCAAAATCAAGATTGCTGTCAGGCGCAAGCTCTCCGTCGGAGATAAAATGGCCGGTCGCCATGGAAACAAAGGTGTCATCTCCAAAATCGTTCCGCAAGAGGATATGCCTTATCTCGAGGATGGCACACCGGTGGATATTATTCTCAATCCTCTGGGCGTGCCTTCGCGAATGAATGTAGGGCAGATTCTGGAGACTCATCTGGGCTGGGCGGCCAGCAAGCTTGGCAAGCATTATGCCACGCCGGTGTTCGACGGCGCCTCTATAGATGAGTTGAAGGCCGAGTTGAAGAAAGCCGGACTGCCGGAAAGCGGTCAGACGGAGATATATGACGGCCGCAGCGGTGAGCTATTCGATAATCCGATCACGGTCGGATACATATATATGATGAAGCTCGTGCATCTTGTGGACGACAAGATTCACGCCCGTTCAATCGGCCCCTATTCGCTGGTTACGCAGCAGCCCCTGGGCGGAAAGGCTCAGTTCGGCGGACAGCGGTTCGGCGAGATGGAGGTCTGGGCGATGGAGGCCTACGGCGCCGCTTATGCTCTGCAGGAGCTTCTGACTGTGAAGTCGGATGATGTCAGCGGGCGTTCCAAGGTTTACGAGGCCATTGTCAAGGGGGATAATCCTCCCGAACCGGGTATCCCGGAATCGTTTAATGTGTTGGTAAAAGAGCTTCAATCACTCTGCCTTGACGTGGATTTGATTGAGTCTTAATATATTTATGTAAATCCCAGCTTTAGGAGGGATTGTTGTGGTAGATCTTTTCGGCAGGCAAACAAAAAGACCTTCTGATTTTTCCGAAATCAGAATTCAGCTCGCTTCACCCGAGACCATCATGTCGTGGTCGTTCGGTGAGGTGACCAAGCCGGAAACAATTAATTACAGGTCGTTCAAGCCGGAACGTGACGGTTTGTTCTGTGAAAGAATCTTCGGGCCTGTAAAGGATTTTGAATGCGCATGCGGTAAATACAAGCGCGTTCGTTTCCGGGGCATCGTGTGCGACAGATGCGGTGTGGAAGTAACTCATTCCAAAGTGCGCCGCGAGAGAATGGGACATATCAAACTGGCGGTGCCGGTTTCCCATATCTGGTATTTCAAATCAATACCTTCCAGGATCGGAAACCTTCTGGATATGTCGCCCCGGAATCTTGAGAAAATACTTTATTACGAATCCTATATCATGGTCGATCCCGGGAATACCCCCTTTAAGGAGAGAGATATAATCTCCGAAGAGGAATATCGGGACCTGATGGAATCCGAGAAGGAATTCGATGCGCGCATGGGCGCGGAGGCGATCCGCGACTGTCTGTCCAAAATCGATATCGAAGATTTATCGATTCAGCTCAGAGCTCAGGTCAAGATAGAGACCTCCGCTCAGCGCAAAAAAGATATGCTCAAAAGGCTGAGAGTGGTCGAGGCCTTCAGGCAGTCCAACAATCGTCCGGAATGGATGATTCTTGACGTTATACCCGTACTTCCGCCCGACCTGAGGCCGCTTGTTCCACTGGAAGGCGGAAGATTCGCAACCTCCGATTTGAATGATCTATACCGCAGAGTGATCAATCGCAACAACCGTCTTAAAAAGCTTATAGATATCAGAGCTCCCGAGGTCATTCTCCGTAACGAAAAGAGAATGCTGCAGGAGTCCGTCGACGCCCTCTTCGATAACGGCAGAAGAACACATTCGGTCAGGGGAGATTCGAAACGCCCCCTGAAATCACTCTCCGATCTTCTGAAGGGCAAGCAGGGAAGATTCCGTCAGAACCTGCTGGGAAAACGTGTCGACTATTCCGGCCGTTCGGTAATCGTGGTCGGTCCGGAGCTGAAACTGAATCAGTGCGGTCTTCCCAAGAATATGGCATTGGAGCTGTTCAAGCCCTTTATCATAATGAAGCTCGAGGAAAAGGGCTATGTGCAGACTGTAAAATCCGCTAAGAAACTGGTGGAAAGGGAGCGCCCCGAGGTTTGGGATATTCTGGAAGAGATAATCTCGGATCATCCGGTCATGCTCAACCGTGCTCCTACTCTGCACCGTATGGGCATCCAGGCCTTCTACCCGGTTCTGGTTGAGGGCAAGGCGATCAAGCTCCATCCGCTGGTATGCGCGGCATTCAACGCCGACTTTGACGGCGACTCGATGTCGGTGCATGTGCCCCTGTCATTTGAGGCTCAGCTTGAGGCAAGGCTTCTGATGCTATCCACGAACAACCTGCTTCTGCCGCAGTCCGGAAAGCCGGTAGCGACTCCCTCACAGGATATGGTTCTGGGTTGTCACTATTTGACCAAGCCAAGGCCCGGCGCTAAGGGTGATGGTAAGATTTATCATTCCACCGATGAGGTCCTGATGGCTGTAGGCTGTAAGCATATCGATATTCATGCTCCCATCAAGGTCAGGATGGACGGTGAGCTTGTCGAGACAACCGGAGGACGGGTGATCTTCTCCGAGATTATTCCGGATAAGATTCAATTCTTCAACAAGGTTGCCGACAAGGGCAATCTGGCTGATCTGGTACTTCAGGTATTCATGGAATACGGTAATGATTATACCTCGGAATTTCTGGACAGACTCAAGAACCTCGGATTCGAATACGCCACGATTTCCGGCGCAACTATCGGAATCGATGATCTTGTAATACCCGAGAAAAAAGAGCAGTTGATAGCGAATGCTTATAAGGAAATCAAGAAAATTACGAGGCAGTACGAAAAAGGCCTCATCACCAATGGTGAAAGATACAATAAGGTTATAGATACCTGGACTCAGGTAACCAATGATGTCTCCGATGCGCTCTTCAAACAGCTGTCGGAACTTGAGCACGGCTTCAATCCTGTCTTTATGATGGCGGACTCCGGTGCGCGTTCATCAAAGGACCAGGTGAAGCAGTTGGCCGGTATGCGCGGTCTGATGGCCAAGCCTCAGAAGAAGATTACCGGTCAGATCGGTGAGATTATCGAATCTCCGATTATCTCGAATTTCCGCGAGGGTCTGAATGTGATGGAATACTTTATATCCACCCACGGCGCTCGTAAGGGTCTGGCCGATACGGCTCTTAAAACAGCAGATGCCGGTTATCTTACGCGCCGTCTGGTTGATGTGGCACAGGATGTCATCATCACGGAAAATGACTGCGGTACAATTCTCGGTATCGATATTCAGGCCTTGAAGGAGGGCGAGGAAGTTATCGAGTCCCTGAGCGATCGTATTCTGGGACGCGTTTCTCTGGATGAGATTGTCGATCCGATCACGGGCGATGTTATGGTCGAGTACGGCGAGGAAATTCGTGAAGAGGCGGCGCATAGAATCGAAGACTCGGGCATCGATCAGGTCAGAATCAGATCGGTGCTGACATGCGAGACCAGGCGCGGTGTATGTGCCAAGTGTTACGGCCGAAATCTGGGTACTGCTCAGATGGTTGATCTGGGAGAGGCGGTAGGCGTTATCGCGGCCCAGTCAATCGGTGAACCGGGTACACAGCTTACTCTGAGGACATTCCATATCGGCGGTATTGCCGGACGAATTGCCGAGAGTTCCAAAGTGACAACCAAGTATGCCGGTAAGGTCGTCTTCAAGGAAGTCAAGTCGATCGAGATCGAAGATGGCAGACAGGCAACCACCAACCGTGACAGCGAAATCCATGTGCAGGATGACAAGGGCAATGTGCGCGCTAGATTCAGCGTGCCCTATGCCGCTGTTTTGAATATTAAAGATGGCGCTAAGATTGAGAAGGGCGAGACCATTTTTGAATGGGATCCCTACACAAATACAATCCTGACAGAAGTCGGCGGCAAGGTGGCCTTCAAAGATATTATCGAAGGTGTTTCGGTTCGTGAGGAGCTGGATGAGATTACCGGCCTGCGTCAGATGGTGATTATCGAGCAGCGCGACAAGAGCCTCCTGCCAGCCATACAGATTAAGACTCCGGCCGGTAAGACCAAGGCTACATATTCGATTCCGACCGGCTCGCATCTTCTGGTCAGGGAAGGCGATAATGTCAAGCCCGGCGCTCAGCTCGTAAATATCCCGCGGGATATTTCCAAAACCCGCGATATTACGGGAGGCCTGCCGCGTGTAGCCGAGCTGTTCGAGGCGCGCCATCCACGTGATCCAGCAGTGGTTACCGAGATTGACGGCTATGTGGAGATCGGCAAGATCATCCGCGGCAACCGTCAGATTTTCGTACGCGATGAGGCCGGCGAGGAGAAGGAATACCTGATCCCGCACGGCAAGCACATTCATGTGCACGGCGGCGATCGCGTGCGTGCCGGTGAGCGTCTCTGTGAGGGCGCTATCGATCCACATGACATTCTCGCGATTAAGGGCGCCAATGCGGTGCAGGAGTACCTGGTGAACGAAATCCAGGAGGTCTACCGTCTGCAGGGTGTGAAAATTAACGATAAGCACATCGAGGTAATCGTGCGCCAGATGATGCAGAAGGTACGTGTGGAGTCGGTGGGCGACACCAATTTCCTCGAGGGCGACCAGGTCGACAAGCATGTTTTTAAGGACGAGAACGACCGTGTCATTATCGAGGGCGGTGAGCCGGCGACATTCCAGCCCCTGCTTCTCGGTATTACCAAGGCTTCGCTTTCGACCGACAGCTTCATTTCGGCTGCATCCTTCCAGGAGACCACCAGGGTCCTGACCGAGGCCGCGATCCTGGGCAAGCAGGATAACCTGTTGGGCTTGAAGGAAAACGTTATCATCGGGCACCTGATACCGGCGGGTACCGGGCTGGACCGGTACCGCAAGCTCGATATTGAAGTTGAGGGTTTGGAGGAGGAAGAGGAGGCCGAAAAAGAGGCCGCCGAGGAATCCGAAACCATTGAGGAAAATGCTTGACAGCTTTAGGTTTTGAGATATATTGAACAGTTTGATTTGTCGATATTAACAGGTATAAGTCATTGAGGTGAATATTGCCAACGATTAGTCAGCTAATACGCAAGGGACGAAAGAGAGTTTTGTCGAAGACAAACACCCCGGCGCTGAAGGGTTCGCCCCAGAAGAGAGGTGTCTGTACCCGTGTATATACCTCCACTCCCAAGAAGCCCAATTCGGCTTTAAGGAAGGTGGCGCGTGTCAGGCTCACCAATAGTATCGAGGTGACAGCCTATATCCCGGGCGAGGGGCACAATCTTCAGGAGCACTCTATGGTGATGATTCGGGGCGGCCGTGTCAAGGATCTGCCGGGCGTGCGTTATCATATCATACGCGGTACGATGGATACCGCCGGTGTAGATGACCGTATGAGAGCTCGCTCCAAGTACGGTACCAAGAAGAAAAAGAAATAGAGGATAGATAAGTATGCCGAGAAGAAGACAGATTGAAAAACGCGGAAGGCAGCCTGATCCTGTCTACGGTGACAGAATTGTCGCGCAGTTTATCAACTGTATGATGAGGAGCGGAAAGAAGAGCACCGCCGAGGGGCTCTTTTACGATGCCATGGATATTATTGAGAAGAAGCTAAATCAGAAAGGCATCGATGTTTTCCATAAAGCTCTCAACAACGCCAAGCCGCTGGTGGAGGTAAAATCCCGCAGGGTTGGCGGCGCGACCTATCAGGTGCCGATCGAGGTTCGGTCGGACCGTCGAAACGCCCTTGCGATTCGCTGGATGATCAATTTCACGAGAGCTCGCTCCGGAAAAACATTTGCCGATAAGCTTGCCAACGAGTTGATTGACGCCTCCAAGAACGAGGGATCGACTATTAAGAAGCGTGAAGATACGCACAGAATGGCCGAAGCTAATAAAGCGTTTGCACATTTTAGATGGTAATAAAAATTTTTAAGGGAAAAAGATTGACGGAAGTCACTTAGAAATAAGCAGACATTGAATCGGAGATTAACTCCACTGTCTGCTCTACCCAATAAAGCAATGCAGTGGAGTTTTTTTATGCCCATGAAGACTGACATTGGCAAAATACGGAATATCGGTTTGGCCGCTCATATCGATGCCGGTAAAACGACAACAACCGAGAGAATATTGTTCTACTCGGGCAAGTCGCATCGCATGGGCGAGGTCGACCACGGCAATACGACAATGGATTGGATGGAGCAGGAGAAAGAGCGCGGGATTACCATAACGTCGGCAGCCACCACTGTCTTCTGGCGCGACCATCGCATAAATATTATCGATACACCGGGGCATGTCGATTTTACCATTGAAGTCGAGCGGGCCATGCGGATTCTGGACGGTGTGGTCTGCATATTCTGCGCAGTGGGTGGAGTCGAGCCTCAGTCGGAGACTATCTGGCGCCAGGCCGACTATTACAAGGTTCCTCGTCTGGGGTATGTCAACAAGATGGACAGGATCGGGGCCGATTACGACCGCGCGATCAAGATGATGGTCGAACGCCTGGGCGCCAATCCCATCCCGATTAATTTCCCTGTGGGCGCGGGCCAGGAATTCATGGGAATAATCGATTTGATCGGGATGCGAAGCTATGAATTCTCCGAGCAGGATCTGGGAGCTACTGTCACCGAGACTGGTATTCCCGATGAGTATATGGATGAGGCCAAATCGCGCCGGGAATATATGCTCGAGCATCTGGCGGATTTCGATGATGATCTGATGGAAAAGTTTCTATCCGGGGATGAAGTGCCGGAGGAGCAGATCAGGCATGTCCTTCGCGATGCCACAATCGCCAGCAAGGTGGTGCCTGTTATGTGCGGATCGTCATTCAAGAATAAGGGCGTTCAGCGCCTGATAGATTCCGTCTGCGACTTCTTTCCGGCGCCCTCCGATCTTCCTCCCGTAGAAGGCATAAATCCGAAAACTGAGAAAAAGGAAACGCGCTCGTCAAAATTAGACGATCCGTTTGCAGCGCTCGCTTTCAAAATCGCAACCGATCCGTATGTGGGCAGGCTGACCTATTTCAGAGTCTACTCGGGCAAGGTGAAGGTGGGCGATACGATTCTCGATATCGCTTCCGGCAAGAAGGAGCGTATTCAGCGGATATTGCAGATGCATGCCAACAAGCGCGAAGAGCTGAAGGTGATAGAGGCCGGAAATATCGCCGCGGCGGTAGGCCTGAGGCATACGATTACAGGAAGTACCTTATGTGATATGAAGCATCCCATACAGCTCGAGTCTTTGCAGTTTCCGGAACCGGTTATCTATATCGCAATCGAACCGAAAACCAAAGCTGACCTGGATAAACTCACAGATTCCCTGGGGCGGCTGGCTGATGAAGACCCGACTTTCAAGGTGAAAGTCGATGAGGAAACCGGGCAGACAATTATCTCCGGTATGGGCGAACTTCATCTCGAAGTTTTAATCGAACGCATGAAGCGCGAATTCAAGATCGAGGCCAACGTAGGCAAGCCGCAGGTGGCATATAAAGAGACAATTACTTCCGAGGCAAGAGCCGAGGGCAAATTCATTCGCCAGTCGGGAGGCAGGGGGCAGTACGGTCATGTGGTCTGCAAATTCGAGCCGCATGACGGAGAAGAAAGATTTATATTTAAGAACGAGCTTAAGGGAAATGCCATTCCCAAAGAATATATTCCCTATGTCGAGGAAGGTTTGAAAGGCGCCATGGAGAGCGGGCCGATTGCCGGTTATCCGGTTATCAGGGTTAAAGCGACTTTGATAGACGGCAGCTATCACGAGGAGGATTCCAATCCGCTTGCTTATAAGATAGCAGGTTCGCTGGCCTTTCAAAACGGCGTCAGAAAAGGAACCCCAAAACTTTTGGAACCGCACATGAAAGTCGAGGTTGTAGTGCCTGAAGAGCACCTTGGGGACGTTGTTGGAGATCTCAAAGCTCGACGGGGGCAGATTACCGGAATCAATCCGAGAGCGGATGCTCAGGTTGTTGATGCCGAGGTTCCGCTGTCAGAAATGTTCGGATATTCCACTCAATTGCGCAGCCTTTCGAAGGGGCGGGCGATCTATACGATGGAGTTTTTGCGGTTTGATTTTGCGGCCGAGGAGATATACAAAAAATATGTTGCGAATTTTTAGATTTTTTGGTAATTTCTGAGTTTATCATCTTGACATTTGGTGATTTATATATATATTCGGCAGATAATTTTTTTGAAATAGCTTAGGAGGATTAAGCCTGATGGCAAAGGAGAAATTTGAGCGAACGAAGCCGCATGTAAATGTGGGAACGATAGGCCATGTTGATCATGGCAAGACGACGTTGACCGCAGCGATGACGATGATATTGAGCCGCAAGGGATTTTCACAGATAAGGTCAT
>WJIM01000119.1 GCA_014730285.1 Candidatus Zixiibacteriota bacterium | reverse complement strand
TTCAAGGCTTCATCAAGCGTATCCTCGGGGGATATGGGAGAGGGGTGCCTGTGTACGATATCTGCCGCGATTACCAGTGTATCGAGGCCGGTGGAGGATGCGATATAGCGCAAATCCTGAAACGAGAGCGTGCCCAAAAGCTTCCCACCAGAATCAACTACCGGAAAGAAATCATCACGATTCTCCTCGAAAATATGCAGCAGCCTGTGAAGCGGAGTATTGTGAGGTATCGTGACATATTTATCGTTCATGACCTCTTTAACCTTAATCGATGATAAGATCGCAACATCCCGTCCGCTCCTGAGCTTAACTCCCCTGCGGGAGAGCTTGAGGGTGTAAATCGATTCACGGTCGATACGGCGCGATACCAGAGTGGCGAAAACACAGGTAATCATCAAAGCCAGAATTATCTGATAATCACCGGTCATTTCAAATATAATCAGTATTGCCGTAATCGGTGCATGAGTTGTGGCCGCCACAACTCCCGCCATGCCTACCAATGCGTACGCGCCGGAGGTCGCGGTAATCTCCGGAAACAGATAATGCGCAATGTAGCCGAAAAATCCTCCCGCCACCGCACCCATAAAAAGTGAGGGTGCAAAAATACCGCCGGAGTTGCCGGAGCCGAGGGTGAGAGATGTTGCCAGAATCTTGGCCAGAATCAGGATGCCCAGAAGGAGAAAGGGTACTCCGCCGATCAATGCCAGTTCGATTGTATCATAGCCGTCAGCAAACACCTGCGGCAGAAACAGTCCTACAATACCGAGCATCAATCCGCCCAGAGCGGGCTTAAGAAAACCGGTTATTTTCAATTTTTCAAACAAGTCCTCGGAAAAATATAGAAATTTGGTAAATCCCTTGCCCACAACCGCAGTAAAGCCTCCCAGAAGAATATAGAGCGGGATTTCATAGGCGGATACCAGGGCATGCTCCCTGGGAATATCGAATGCCGGACTGTCGCCCAGAATCGAGCGGGATATTACCGAGGCAATAACCGAGGAGAGAATTACCGGCGAGAATGTTCTGATGCCAAAATCGCCCAGAATGATCTCCAATGCAAAGATCACCCCGGCTATAGGTGCGTTAAAGACTGCCGATATTCCGGCCGCCGCGCCGCATCCAACCAGAATCTTGACCCTTTCCCCGGACATCCGAAAGAGGCTCCCGATCATCGAACCAATAGCCGATCCGATCTGCACAATCGGGCCCTCACGGCCGGCCGAGCCGCCCGAGCCGATACACAGAGCCGAGGCGATCGATTTGGCTATAGCTACACGGGGACGTATGATTCCGCCGCGCAGAGCCACCGATTCCATTACCTCCGGCACCCCATGTCCTTTTGCCTCGCGGGCATAACGATAGACAATCGGCCCAACCAGAAGACCGCCCAGAAGCGGGATCAGGGGTATCCAGAATTTCCAGTTGATAATAAACTGGTTCAGATAGGAAAGTGAATATCCGAAAAAGAGCTGTTTGGCTTGCTCGATCAGCCAGATGAAGAGCACCGCACCCAGACCGGTGGAGATACCGACCACAAATGACAGGAGGATCAGAATCTGGGTCTCAGAGGGCTTGTGATGGCGGTAGTACCGCGTACCCAAAAGCTGTAAGTATTTCGGAAATCTCGCCAAACGCATATCCGGAAATAATAATCATAAGGCTGTTATAAACAAGCTCTTTTTGTGTGGATTTAGGCAATAAAAAAATCCTCCCATGTTATGGGAGGATTTATATGGAGAGTCGTACTTGATTTCTTATTAATCCAAGTCTTTTTTCAACTCCTGAAGCTCTTCCCTGAGTTCATAGAGCTCCTCGCGCAGTTCTTCCATCTCCTCGCGGAATTCCTCGCCGAATTCCTCATTGAATTCTTCGAAATCGAAGTCAAAATCGAAATCATCGGGATTGAAATGCCACTGGAAATTATGCGGATCGGGTACTGAGTAGATTCCCGGCTTATTGCCGCCGAAAAATCCGAACCAATCATCATCAAATTCACGTTCCGCGATCTCAGCAGTAAACTGCATATTCGAGCCTTTACGGACCACATCGATATCGACTTTTTCGCCCTCTTCAAATTTGCGGATCATCGACGATACCTGCGAGGGTGAACTGATATCCTTGCCGTTAATAGCCACTATTACATCACCGGCCTTCAGCCCGGCCTCATCCGCAGGCGAATCCTCTTCGACCTCGGAAATCAATACTCCCTCCTCAACCTCGAAGTATTCCGCAAGCTGCTCGCTTAAGCCCTGCAGGACCACGCCAAGATAGCCTCCGCCGGCCATATCGCCGAAGAATTTCTTATACTGCTGGCCCTTGGGAGCTTTCAGTGAAAACTGCCTGTCCTTGCGTTTGGCCGATTCGCCCAGGACCACGGAGATATCCTGTTTCTGGCCTTCACGGTAAACTACCAGGTCGACTTTTTCACCCGGCTTTTTACCCTTTATGGCTTTAGATAAGTCACTCGATTTGTCTACCACCTCGGTGCCCATCCGAACGATAACATCCCCGTCCTTAAGGCCGCTCTTTTCAGCCGGGGAATCGTCGATAACATCATTGATAAGAACACCCTGCTCGACCTCAAGATCGAGTGCCTCAGCGATATCATCGGTTATATCCTGCATATAGATGCCGAGCCAGGCCTTTTTATCGGACTTGACTTCAGCGTCATCGGATGATTTTGCGAAAAGCATATTTGCGCCCAGTATCAGCGCGGCTGCCATTACAAGGCATAATGATAAAGTAATTTGGTTTCGAAATCTTCTCATGGTGAACATCCTCCTCATTGATTTGACTTGGTTCACCTCTTTTTTACTTAGATTTCGAGGCGAGGTTTCTTATTTTTTAGACAATCTCGATTTCGGTCTCGAACTCGGTACGCCCCTTAAGTGTCTGGGAGACAGCGCAGTACTTGTCCATCGAAAGCGATACCGCCTTTTCGGCCTTCTTTTGGTTAAGGCCTTCTCCCGAGAGAATATATTTCAGCTTCATTTTATTGAAATATTTGGGGAGATCCTCCTGCTGGGCGCCCTCGATTTTAACCTCGCAACGGGAGAGCTGTATCTTCATCTTGCCCAGGATATTAAGCATATCGATTGCTGTGCAGGTAGCCACGCTTAAAAGCAGGAGTTCCGTGGGACGCATGCCGGTGTCATCGCCGCTTTTGTCCTTAGCCATATCGATTACTATCGAATGTCCGGATTTTTCGCCGGTTGCAACTAACTGTCTCTTGCCTGCCCATTTGACATTCGCATTAATCATAGAATTGGTCTCCTCATTTTAACTTTTGCTTCCGAATCTCTATTAGCAATATAAGGATTTAATCGTGGCTGCTGTTCCGAAAAGGATGAGATTTTCATCGCGCGGTCAGGAATCTCTTCCTGGCAGAAAGCTATGGCAGCAAGATATCTCTGTTGAATGGGTAACATGCCCAAACTGGCTTTGGGCATGCTATAATGGGTCAAATAAAAGAAATGTAGGGCATGACCTCTGCGGTCATGCCAATGCTAAAGCTGGCAGGTTCAAAGGGAACCTGCTCTACTATCTGATGGAAAATCCACCGCTAAAGGGTATGGGCACCATACAATCCTGCCCAAACACAGTTTGAGCAGGCCACCCGGTCATTAAATCGTGTTATCAATAACAGGCGACCGCTTCGATTTCGACTTTAACATTTTTGGGAAGACGCGCCACCTCGAAGGCCGCGCGGGCGGGCGGATCGGATTTGAAATAATCCTCATAGATTTCGTTCATGGAAACGAAATCGTCCATATCATCCAGATAAACAGTGGTCTTGACCACATTCTCGAATCCCAGTCCGGCCTGTTCGAGTACCGCTTTCAGATTTTCCAGCGCCTGACGGGTCTGTTTCGATACTCCGCCCTCTATTACTTCGCCGGAATCGGGATTTATCGGAATCTGACCCGAACAGAATACGAATCCGGAACACTCGCATTTGATAGCCTGGCTGTACGGCCCGATAGCTGCAGGCGCTTTATCGGCTGATACTATTTCACGCTTCATGATATACTCCTTTGCTTAATAATATCCTGATTTGGAATATAGATTTTTTATGGATGTAATCAAAAGAATTAAGATCGGAATGGCCTGCATATTAAGATGGGGAAGTAGTGCCACCACCAAAATAATGATCGACTGAAAATGTGCTGTCGGGTTCCCTGACCCCACAGATTCGCACCAGGTTGGGGAACCTGGCGCCCACCTGATAGAACCTGTTCTATTTTTTTGAATCATACATAGCAGGATGACCAATAGAACCAACATTTCATGTGGGGTACCGCATGATGCTGTCATTTTGAGGGAGCGCAGTGACCGAAGAATCTCTCACGCACCAAACAGATTCTTCGCTTCGCTCAGAATGACATTTCTTTACCGCAAATATTTTACAATCCCGCCAGCAACTCCGCCGCCTTTCTCTCATAATCCAGCACCTGACCAAGCGGTGTCTTCAAATCCGGA
>WJIM01000118.1 GCA_014730285.1 Candidatus Zixiibacteriota bacterium | reverse complement strand
TGACTGCTTGATATTCCAATACCGTAATTCGTCATGGTCAAACATGTAACGGGTGGGACCCATTCTGACCGGAATCTCAGATGCCTTTTCACCGTGCAGGATTCGCAAAGCGGTCTCAGCGACCATCTCACCTTCCGCCCGCCCGCTTCCCAGCTTGCCGCCCACTATGCCATGTCCCAGATAAAATCCCCAGACGGAATATACAGGTACACTGGAATGCTCTCTGAGAATCTCAAGATTTCGCTCATGCGAGAATGCCCTGCCGCTTTGATCCTGATTAAAGATAAAGAGAAAGACGATATGATCCTCGGGTAAATCTGAGACGTGGGCAGTAAGCTCTTCAATTGTCAATGTGTCGAAATATTCGAAAGATAAATTTTCGTATTTATTAAATATGGGAGCGGCCTTCTTCTTCAACGATTGTCCGGTTAGGGTTTGAGCGTTAACAACGGTAACATGTCTGGTATCGGGATTCTGTTCGAGCGCAATCTCAAGCGTTTCATCGATGCTTAAGGCCTCTTCCAGCCCGGTAATCTCGCGCTTTTGGCGGACGGCCGGATCAAAACCCGTTACACTGCAAAAAACAACCGGCGTATTTTTGAACATGTCATATTTTACCACGAAATTAAGCGCGTGGTCGTCGGAACAGATCACGATATCAATCGGCCGGTTAGCATATTTGAAATTGTAGAGATCTCGAAGTTCCTGAAAATATCCATCACTGTAAATCCGTCTTGAATCCAGAAATTCAAAAATGATCTCGACATCATCCTTATAATCCTCGAAAACGGAGTTTATACCCTCACTGATGTTGTCTGTCCAGAGAAAGCCGAAATTATAGGAATGCAGGATCAGGATGCGCGAAATAGAATCTCCAGAAGAGATATTATTGACACTATCTGTTGCAGACGCCGTTGTATTTGGGGATGCCGCGGCAGCGGTCAGTGGGAGCAAAGCGGCCGATATAATAAACAATGGAATCAGGAATAATTCAGGCAACCGAGTTGAAAATCCTTTTGTACGAAAGTAAGGACTTTTTATAATCATCTGAACGCCGCTATGCAGGTAATCTAAAGGCCCATTTTATCTGCCCCTGTAACCTGCAATATTAGGTTTTATTAAAGAGAGAATTTGTTTGCTGTATCGGCACAAAAGGTTTGCCAAAAAATCCCGGTGTCTTTTCTACCTTAGTTCCGAACTACAAATAAGTTATCGGTTTTATAAATCGTATTCTGAACAACTACAATGATTTATATGTTCCCATAATGCTACGTTTAGCGCCTTATCTAAACTATAATAAAATTTAATCCCGATTTTTTCGAGTCATATATTTTCTGAATCTCCGCAATTATTTCAGATTACCCAACACATAAGTCGTTGTAATTTTTAATATTATGGAACAAACTGCCTTTGATGGATGTTTTGTACGCAAAATAACTTTTAGCAATTTGACTGCGGCTTGAAATTATTCTATATTATATGATTCTTATTAAATCTGTCTTAAAGAGGCGGCAATAAAGATAAAAAGGCCAGGGAGGGCAATTAATATCGACAAGCCAATTATTCTATTCAAGTATGGCGGAAGCGCCATGACCGATGACGATCTCAAAAAACAGGTTCTTAAAAATATCTGTGCTCTCAGGGAGAAGGGCTATGATGTAGTCATCATTCACGGCGGCGGACCGTTCATAAAGCGGGCGCTGGAAGAAGCCAAAATCGAATCGGAGTTCATCGGCGGACATCGGAAAACCACAACCAAAGCTTTCGAATATGTTGAAATGGCGCTTAAGGGGAAAGTAAACGGCAGCCTTGTCAGCATGATTAATTCATTCGGTTATAAAGCCGTAGGGCTCTCAGGAAAGGACGGCCGGTTCGTGACCGCCGTTCAACGTCTTTATGAGAGAGTCGTGGATGGCGAAGTCGAGGAGGTTGATCTGGGACAGGTCGGTGATGTTGTAGAGGTCGATCCTTCTCTGATTAACCTTCTGCTTAAAAATGATTATATTCCTGTTGTTACATGCCTGGCCTCGGACAGGGATGGAAATGATTATAATGTCAACGCTGATATGTTTGCCGGTCATGTAGCGGGGGCGCTGAATGCCGGCCAGTATGTTGTAATGACCGATGTCGACGGCCTTTTGCGCGAAAAGGACGATCCGAATTCTCTGATCGGGGAGGTCAGTCTGGGCGACATTAAGAACCTGATGGATGAGAAAATTATTCAGGGCGGGATGATACCCAAGATGGAATCGTGTGAAATTGCTGTCAACAAGGGCGCGGGGTCGGCTAGGATAATCAACGGCAGAAAGCCGGAACAGATTTTAGCTTTAATAGATGAAAAGCAAATAGGGACTCTGATTACTAAATAACAAATTTCAAAGAAAGTAAGATGCAAGAAGATTTAAATCAAAAATACTCGGAACTCGACAAAAAATATTATTTGCAGACTTTTAAGCGTTATCCGCTTACCCTCAAGCGCGGAAGCGGTTCCCATGTCTGGGATGTTGCAGATAAGGAATATATTGATGCTCTGGCCGGAATTGCCGTCAACAGCATCGGCCATTGCCATCCAAAGGTCGTAAAAGCAATCCAGGAACAGGCCGCAACGCTTATGCACATCTCCAACTTCTATCTCAGCGAGCCGCAGGTCAAGCTCGCAGAGAAGCTGACAAAGCTATCCGGCATGGATCGTGTGTTTTTCACGAACAGCGGAGGAGAGGCCGTTGAGGGTGCGGTCAAGGTAGCCAGAAAGTACGCGCACAGCATAGGCCGCGGCGGTAATGTTATCTCATTCGAGAATTGCTTTCACGGCAGGACTCTGGGTACTATTGCAATGGCGAGCCGCAAAATGCAGAAGGGCTTCGATCCGATGCCCGAGGGTTTTATACAGGTTCCTTTGAATGATCTGGAAGCTGTGAAAAAGGTGGCAGACAAAAATACCGCAGCGGTTATAGTGGAACCGGTACAGGGCGAAGGCGGGATTAATCCGTGTGAAAAATCCTTCCTGAAGGATTTGCGCGCTTTTTGCGAAGAGCAGGATATCGTTTTGATTTTCGATGAAGTGCAGTGCGGAATGGGCCGAACGGGGAAGATGTTCGCAAAGGAGAATTATGATGTGCAGCCGGATATTATAACCCTGGCCAAGGCGCTGGGCGGCGGCGTTCCTATCGGCGCAATTCTTTCTGTCGAAAAGGTTAGTTCTGCTATCGATTTCGGCGATCATGGTACCACTCTGGGCGGTAATCCTCTGGTCTGCGCCGCAGGGCTGGCAGCGATTGAAGTGATCGAAGACGAAGATCTTCTAAAGCAGGCCCGTGAAAAATATGAATGGCTCAAAGAACAGATTAAAAATATGGAGGAGCCGTCCATAACGGAATTCCGCGGACTTGGTTTGATGATCGGAATCGAATTTGAATTCGGGACTAAACCGCTGGTAAAGGAGATGATGGATCGCGGCGTTCTTGCCAATTCAACCGCGGAGAATGTACTGCGACTGGTGCCGCCGCTGAATATCAGCTATGATGATCTGGGAAAGGTAGTCGAAGTTCTGAAGGATTCGTTAAAGGCGGTTAAGGAAAATGAGTAAAAAACGTATCGGAATAATCGGAGCGACGGGGTATACAGGATCGGAACTGGTCAGGATTCTGGTTAATCATCCGGGAGTCGAGATTTCCGTTATAACCTCCGAATCCCGGGAAGGCGAATCCTTCTCGGACGTACATCCGTTTTTTAAGGGAATCTGCGATCATAAGCTGGAATCCCTCGAGCGGATCGATAAATATGAGCTCGACGCCGTATTCCTGGCTCTGCCTCACGGTGTGTCGATGGATGCGGCAAAGAGATTTAAGGATATGACCTTTAAAATAATCGATCTTTCCGGAGATTTTCGCCTTAACTCTCCGCAGATTTATGAGGAATGGTATCAAAAGGAACATGTTTACCCGGAAGGATTTAAGGAAGCCGTATTTGGTTTGCCGGAATTGTATTTTGACGAGATTAAGAGAGCGCGTCTGGTTGCCAATCCCGGATGTTATCCGACCAGCGCGATTCTTGGCCTGGCGCCGCTCGTATCCGAGGGCATGGTTGAAACATCCCCGATTATAATTGATTCCAAGTCCGGCGTGACCGGGGCGGGGGTAAAGCCCAAAGCAGTAAATCTTTTTTCTAAGGTGAATGATAATTTCAAAGCATACGGCCTGGGGAGACATCGCCATACAATTGAAATCCAGGGAGTATTCGACCGGCTTGCGGGAAAAGACACGCTGGTGCAATTCACGCCGCATCTTCTGCCCGTGGATCGCGGCATACTGACTACGATTTATGCGCGGCCGATTAAGGCGGTCAATAATGATGAGTTGAAGAAGATATATGGTGAGTTTTACAAAGAAGCGCCGTTTGTAAGATTGCGCGATGAAATACCTGCTGTCAAAGATGTCCGAGGCACCAATTATTGCGATATATTTGTTTTATTTGACGAGAGAACTAAAATGCTTATAATAGTCAGCGTAATTGACAATCTTGTTAAAGGAGCTGCCGGTCAGGCGATTCAAAATATGAATATTATGTTTGGATGGAATCAAACTGATGGACTGAAAATGGTACCGGTGAATCCTTAATCATCCGAGTTCATATTGAATTATCGCAGGGATAAAAAGTAATTATGAGCATACTAAAAAATATCACCAACGTAAGGGGCTTCAAATGCTGGGGCGCACATATAGGCGTGAAGTCGATGCGGAGGGATCTGGCGATTATATTCTCGGAAAAGCCGGCAAGCGCAGCCGCCGTATTCACACAGAATAAAGTGATGGCGGAACCGTTGAAAGTAACCAAAAAGCATATTGCGAACGGCAAGGCGCAGGCGATTGTGGTCAACGCCGGAAATGCCAATGCCTGTACCGGCAAGCAGGGACTTGAGGGCGCACATGCAATGGCTCAGACTACCGCCGACGAATTGGGTATCGAAAAGGAACTTGTGATTGTAGCTTCAACAGGCCTTATAGGAGAGCCGTTTCCCACCGAAGATATTGTCAATGGCATTCGCAATAATATTAAGAAAATCTCGACCAGGTCCAAGGCCGGATCATTCGCCGCCAATGCTATACTGACCACCGATACTTTTGCCAAAGAGGGTTTTCTTGAATTCAAGATTGGCTCGAAAACAGCGAATATGGCGGGGATTGCCAAAGGCTCGGGCATGATTCATCCCAATATGGCGACGATGCTGGCCTTTATCGTTACTGATGTGGCAATAGATCCCAGGCTCTTAAGAAAAGCCGTGAAGGAGGCGGTGAACAGATCGTTTAACATGATTACCGTGGACGGCGACACATCAACAAACGACATAGTGGCTGTACTGGCCAATGGTATGGCAGAAAATAAGGAGCTGAAAACCAAGAATGATAAGGGCTATTCGGTTTTCAAGGAAAACCTCGAGACCATGATGGCCCACCTGGCAAAGCTAATAGTATCCGACGGCGAGGGTTCCTCCAAGTTTGTGGAGTATAATGTCGTACATGCTCCCAGTGAAAAGGCGGCCAGGCAGGTGATCCGCGCTGTTTCCGGTTCGACTCTGGTTAAGACCGCTATCTTTGGACGCGATCCAAATTGGGGCAGGATAATCTGCGCAGCGGGCAATGCCGGTGTGCCTTTTGATTACGAAAAGACCGATTTGTATCTCGGAAACGAATCCAGGCTGGTCAAGGTGCTGGAAAAGGGCAAGCCACTGGAATTTGACCACAATTATCTCAAAAAATTATTGCGCGAATCTCATATCAATATTAAGCTTGACCTGCATAATGGAAGGGCGAGTTCGACAGGCTGGGGCACCGATCTTACCACTGATTATGTGCTTTTCAACTCCGTTTACAGTACATAATCTCTTTCCCCGCTTGAAGATATCCATAATGTAGCTTAAGTTGGGCGCTATATATCCTACCGTAAATAGTATCTTTTCCAATACCAATAACAGATACAATTGGGAACAATTGCGGCCCGGCATGAATTTTAAATTTTGATATTGGACTCGTTAAAAGGAGGCTCAAATGAGTAGCGATATCTTTCCCAAACTGCCTTATGATAAATGGAAAGAAACCAAGAAGACTCTGCACCTCTTTACTCAAATTGTTGGCAAAATAAAGCTGGCTATTAATCCCAAAATGAATCACTGGTGGCATGTTCCGCTGTATATTTCTGCCCGCGGACTTACCACATCAACAATGCCGTATCAGGGCGGCAATATTGAAATGGAATTCGATTTCATCGACCACAAACTGATTGTGCGCGACAGTGGAGGCGGGATTAAAGAGATTGCATTGCAGAATATCTCGGTAGCCGAGTTTTACGCGAGTCTTATGAATCTCTTGAAGAGCTATGGCATGGAGCTAAATCTGCTGCCGGTACCCTTTGATCCGGCAAAGACCGGCAGCGATATTCCTTATGACGAGGACAACGAGCATTCAATCTATGACAGTGATTATGTGTCGCGTTTCTTTAAAGTGCTGACACTCATAGAACCTGTCTTCAAGCTTTTCAGGGGCAAATTTCTGGGGAAATGCAGTCCGCTGCATTTCTTCTGGCACAGCTTCGATCTGGCCCTGACAAGGTTTTCCGGTAAGGCAGTTGAAGTC
>WJIM01000117.1 GCA_014730285.1 Candidatus Zixiibacteriota bacterium | reverse complement strand
GTGTAGACCAGGAAAGGAAGAAGGTTCAGAGTCTCATGCCATAAAGCATCCAAGCCTTAAACTCCTTTTACTTTGTGACCAAATTCACATAGTGGGATAAAATAACAGAATCAATCTGCTTTTTTTCTAATGTATTGTGAATTCGACCAGACTCATGACCACCAGAAGCTGCATAAATATTAGCCCTATTTTATCCGCACCTCTTTTTATAGGCACTCTATTTAGAATTGACTAACAAACCAAAAGCTGAAAGTGTTCCTGTTGTCGCCCGCTTTTGAATCCTGCTGTTGGAATAATGACAGTTCGTGTAAATCGGATTGCAAATGTCATTTCATTTGATCCTGATTATAAAAAAACAATCAGATTATTGCAAGAAGATTGCGGAAAAAAGAGAGGAATTGTCCATCCTAAGACCATTTTCAAAGCAAAAAAATAATGTTACAAATCAACAGATTTTGCTCAGAAACCGGGGGCGCTTTTCACGAAATAATACTCCCCGTCTAAAACCCCGGCCTTTTCTCCGGCCTCCGCAGATTCAGGGGCGCTGATAAAGTATTTTGCTTTGTCGATATCATGAACCTCAAGGACAAAGAAGAAATTATTCGGATCTTCTGCCGTCTGCCAGAGATTGACCAGCTTCAAACCGGCATCACGATGCCTCTCGGCTTCGGAATCGAATACTGCTTTCCATCTGTCAAAATCTTCCACCCGATTGCGGACTATCATATAGGTCATTTCTTCTTTCCCTTTTTCTGAATCTTCGCCCATGTATCACGCAAACCCACAGAACGATTGAAGACCGGCTGATCGGGAGTGGAATCCTCGGAATCAACCACAAAATATCCCTTCCGCAAAAACTGGTAATATTCTCCGGGCTTCGCATCTTTCAATCCCGGTTCGACCTTGCATTCGGTCAAAGTCTCCAGCGAATCGGGATTGATATTCTTCAGAAAATCGCCGCCTTCGGCAGGATCCTCATTATTGAACAGACGGTCGAACAGCCTGACTTCCACATCCACAGCATGCGGGACCGAAACCCAGTGCAATGTGCCCTTGACCCTGCGGCCATCAGGAGCGCTCCCTCCACGGGTTTCCGGATCGTAAGTGCAGCGAAGTTCGATAACTTCGCCGCTGCCGTCCTTGATTACCTCTTTGCATGTGATGAAGTAAGCATGCTTCAAACGCACCTCTCGTCCCGGTGCGAGACGGAAGAACTTTTTGGGCGGATCCTCGAGAAAGTCACCGCGCTCAATATAGATTTCCCGCGAAAACGGTATCATTCTCGTTCCGGCGGATTGATCCTCGGGATTATTAATCGCCTCGACTTCTTCTACTTTATCCTCGGGATAATTTTCGATCACTACCTTCAGAGGCCTGAGTACAGCCATCATACGCAGCGCGCGTTTATTCAAATCCTCGCGCAGGGTATGCTCCAGAAGCGCTATATCGACCACGCTCTCACGCTTGGCCACACCGATTCGTTCACAGAACTCGCGTATCGATTCCGGCGAATATCCCCTGCGTCTGAGTCCCGCAACCGTGGGCATACGCGGATCATCCCATCCGCTCACATACCCCTCCTGCACGAGCTGCAGGAGCTTGCGCTTGCTCATAATCATATAATTCAGGTTGAGCCGCGCGAATTCTATCTGCTGTGGGTGGTGAACGCCCAGATTATCCAGAAACCAGTCGTAGAGCGGCCGATGGTCCTCGAATTCGAGCGTGCAGATCGAATGCGTTATCCCCTCGATCGAATCCGACTGTCCATGCGCCCAGTCATAGCTGGGATACACACACCATTTACCGCCGGTGCGATGATGCTCGGCATGCTTGATACGGTACATCACAGGGTCGCGCAAATTGATGTTGCCTGAGGCCATATCGATTTTAGCACGCAACACCCTGGAACCGTCCGGAAAATCGCCGTCCTTCATCTTTTCGAACAGCTCCAGGTTTTCTTCGACCGAGCGGTCTCGATGCGGGCTGTTTTTACCCGGCTCGGTCAACGTTCCGCGGTATTCCCGGATTTCATCAGCGCTCAAATCATCGACATACGCCTTGCCGTCTTTGATAAGTTTGACCGCCCATTCATATAGCTGTTCGAAATAATCGGAGGCAAAAAACAGCCTGTCCTCCCATTTTGCGCCCAGCCATTCAACATCCTTTTTTATCGATTCGACATAGGACGATTCCTCTTTTAAGGGATTGGTGTCATCGAACCTTAGATTGAATTTTCCGCCGTAATCCCGCGCCAGACCATAATTCAGGCAGATCGACTTGGCATGCCCGATATGCAGCCAGCCGTTTGGCTCGGGCGGGAAACGTGTATGTACACGGCTGTCGTTTTTGCCCTCCTCCAGGTCGCGGTCGATTATTTCTCTGATAAAATTCGAGGGCTTTGCGGCTTTATCATCTTCATTTTCATTTATCTTATTGTCATTCATAAAAATAAATCCGTTTTTGAATTTCCTTATATCAGGTTATTCGAACTTTGCCGGAAAATAATTAATGCTTTTAATCCTTCAAAGACAATAATTCCCGTCTTGTTCCAAAATTTCAGGAAGCCTAAATATATAAAAAATCAGCTTCTTCACAACATAAATAAGGCAATTTAAGCGGCTCAAAAAAAGTTGAAAAAACCTGCCGAAAAGGGCTTGACAAAAACGCCTTTTCATATATTATGTTTCTATAAATAGAAACATAATATTTATGAGCTATGCGGTCTATCAATAAAGTAATCAAAATATTTGCTGAAATTCACGATCCGGCAGTAATGCGGAAACTCTTCAACGAGATTTTCACTCCTGCTGAGATTCAGGATGTCGCTCTTCGATGGCGCCTTATGGAGATGCTCGATCAGGGTATCCCCCAGCGCAAAATCGCTAAGGATCTAAAAATCAGCCTGTGCAAAATAACGCGCGGCTCGAAAATTCTCAAAATGCGAAACTCGGTATCGAAGAAGCTCTTGAATCAATCAACAGGAGGCAATAATGCAGGTAAGAAAAAGAATCGAAAACCAGCCGGATAATAAAGGTTACTTTGGAGAATACGGCGGACGCTTTGTCCCGGAAATACTGATAGAAATCTTAGACGAAATCACCACTGCTTATTTTAACTTAAAGGATCAGAAAGGCTTCAAGGAAGAGCTCTCATATTTGTACCGGCACTTTGTCGGACGTCCCAGCCCTGTCTTCTATGCTCAAAATCTCTCGACCAAACTCGGCGGCGCCAAAATCTATCTCAAACGCGAGGATTTAAACCATACCGGCGCTCATAAAATCAACCACTGCCTGGGCGAGGCGCTTCTGGCCAAAAAAATGGGCAAGAAGAAGATAATCGCCGAAACAGGCGCAGGGCAGCATGGTGTCGCTCTGGCAACCGCCGCCGCAATCGTGGGTATGGAATGTGAAATCTATATGGGCGAGGTGGATATGGCCAAGGAGGCGCCCAATGTCACCCGCATGCGCATTCTGGGGACAAAGGTATTCCCGGTCGGCCAGGGCCTGAAAACTCTGAAGGAAGCGGTCGACGCCGCCTTCGAAGCCTATATGAAAGACCCGGTTAACCAGTTCTATGCCATCGGCTCTGTTGTAGGGCCGCATCCATTCCCCATGATGGTGCGCGATTTCCAACAGGTTGTGGGCGAGGAGGCTATGATTCAGTTTATGGAACTGACAGGAAAAATTCCTGATAATCTGGTGGCATGTGTGGGCGGCGGCTCGAATGCTATCGGGCTTTTCTCGGCCTTTCTTGAGGAGGATAAAGTGGAGATGTACGGTGTCGAACCGGCCGGACTCAGCTTCAGGAAAGGCGAACATGCCGCAACCCTGACACTTGGTTCTCCGGGCCTTATTCACGGTTTCAAATGCTATTTGCTTCAGGATGATGAGGGACGTCCCCTGCCGGTCTATTCAATTGCCTCCGGCCTCGATTATCCCGGAGTCGGCCCCCAGCACAGCTATCTCAAGGATATCGGACGAGTTCAGTATAAGGCCATCAATGATAAGG
>WJIM01000116.1 GCA_014730285.1 Candidatus Zixiibacteriota bacterium | reverse complement strand
TTCGTCAGCCTGACCATCAGGTAATGTAACCCGATCGTGCAGTCCGGCAGAATCACTCTCTCTGCCGATGAGTGCGAGATATCGCGCTCATGCCAGAGAGCTACATTCTCGAGCGCAACCTGCAAACTCGAGCGCATTACCCGCGCCATACCGCAAATATTCTCGGCCGAAATCGGATTCTTCTTATGGGGCATCGCCGACGATCCGGTTTGACCTTTGCCGAAGCCCTCTTCCGCCTCTCGAAGCTCGGTTCTCTGGAGATGACGCAATTCCAGCGCAAATTTCTCCAGCGAGGTGGCGGTCATTGCAATGGCCCAGATAAACTCGGCATATCTGTCCCGGCTGTTAACCTGGGTGGAAATCGGCGCCGGTTTGAGCCCCAGACGCTTACAGGCTATCTTCTCGATACGCGGATCGATATTGCCATACGCTCCCACCGCCCCGGAAATTTTGCCATAGGACACAACCTCGGCCGCCTTTTCCAGACGTGCCCGATTGCGCTTCATCTCGTCATACCAAAGTGCGAATTTAAGGCCGAGCGAGGTTGGCTCGGCATGAATACCGTGGGTGCGTCCCATCTGAGGCTGATCCTTATGCTTATAGGCCAGCCGCTTGATCTCTTTCTGCAGATCATCCAGACGCTTTAACAAGATTTCACCCGCCTCTTTTAAAAGCAGGGCATTGGCAGTATCCAGGACATCGGATGATGTCAGGCCGAAATGAATATACTTGCCGTCCTTGCCTACGCTGTTGGCTACATCGGTCACGAACGCCACCACATCATGACGGGTCTTCTCCTCGATTTTGAGAATGCGTTTAACGCTGAATGACGCGTTTTTCCTGATTCGCCTGACCGCAGCTTTGGGAATCTCTCCCAGTTCGGCCCAGGCCTCGCAGGCGGCGATTTCGACCTTCAGCCAGGCTCCGAACTTCGATTCATCCGTCCAGAGATTGCCCATCTCCGGAAGAGTATAGCGAGGAATCATCCTCTCGCCTTCACTTTCTCCCAGTCATCCAGGAATTTCTTGAGGCCGATATCGGTCAACGGATGCTTGACAAGCTGGCTGATCACCTTAAACGGTATAGTGGCAATATCCGCGCCCATCAAAGCGGCCTCAACCACATGCAGCGGATTTCTGACCGATGCCACAAGTACCTCGGTCTTGAAGCTGTAATTATTATACATAGTCACGATCTTCTCTATCAAATCCATGCCGTACTCGGAGATATCGTCCAGACGTCCTACAAAGGGCGAACAGAAGGTTGCCCCGGCTTTGGCTGCCAGAAGCGCCTGTGTGGTCGAAAAGACCAGCGTCATATTGACCTTGATCCCCTCTTCGTTAAGAGCCTTGGTAGCCTTGAGCCCTTCCAGTATACAGGGTATTTTTACCACAACATTTTTGTGGATTTTGGCCAGATGACGAGCCTCGGACATCATACCCTCAAAATCGGTAGCGGTAACCTCGGCCGAAACCGGGCCGTCTACGATATTGCAGATTTCCAAAATTATATCTTCAAATTTACCCTCAACCTTGGAAATCAGGCTGGGATTTGTTGTAACGCCGTCTAAAACCCCCATATCATTGGCGGCCTTAATCTCTTCTATGTTGGCGGTATCGATGAAGAATTTCACTTATAAGCCTCCATTCTATACTGGGCCTAAAGCCCTTAAAAAACTACTATTTTTCTAAATCGTATTCAACTTTCATCAAATATAAGCCATTTGGCGGAGCGGTGAAAACTTTCTCCGACCTTTTCGGCCTCTCTAAAAGCTCCTCAAAAACCTCTTCATCCTGAAATCCGGCGGAGATTTTAATCATCGTGCCAACCAGACTTCGCACCATTCCATGCAGAAAGCGGTTAGCAATAATCTGGAAGTTATATTCTTTACCCCGCTTTGTCCAGTGCGATTTTGTAACCGTGCAGAGATTGGATTTTTTCTGCGATTTCCTGACGCAAAACGACTTGAAATCATGCTCACCCAAAAGCTTAGCAGAAAGCCGCTTCAGACAGGCGAAATTGATCTTTGCCGGATACTGCCAGCAGAAATTACGCCGGATACTGCTTCGGGCGTTAAATATTCTGTATTCGTAATAACGGGCTATGGCATCAAAACGGGCATTAAATCCGGAATCGACCTCTTCACAATCCAGTAGAACTATGTCATCAGGAAGTACCCGATTTAAGGCTTTGCGCACACTCTCCTCACCCCAGTCTATTCTCGATTTGAAATTGGCTACCTGCCCGAAAGCATGCACCCCGGAATCAGTCCTCCCGGCGCAGATAACATTGGACTTGCGGCCCGAAACCTCTATCACAGCCTTTTCGATTTCTCCCTGCACAGTACGAAGTCCCGGCTGAACCTGCCAGCCGTTAAATGCGCTGCCGTCATATTCTATGGTGATCTTGTAATTATACATAATATGCCAAAAACACCGAACCTGCCGATACAATCAAAGTCACCGTCAGGAAGATGCAATCCGAAAATCTGATTTTGAAAATTCTGAGAGATGATCTCTCTCGATCCGGATGAAATCCGCGTGCTTCCAGAGCCTCGGCCATATGCCCCGCGCGGCGGATTGAGGACGCCAGAACGGCCGATATTAATGGTATTGAATTCCTGAGACGCTTAATAAAGCCGCCCCCTGGATCATATCCCCTTGAAACCTGAGCGGCGTAAATGGCCTGCGATTCCTCGGAAATAACCGGCACGAAACGGAAGGCCAGGAATATTAAAAGGCCGAGCTGATCGACCGGTAGACGAAAGACCTTTAAGGGTTTTAAAAGCCGGGTAACCGCATCTGAGATATCCAGCGGATCTGTGGTCAAATTGAATAGGACGGCCGCAGCAAAAAACAGCAATATCCGCCATGCGAACACCGCCCCGGTGACAACTCCACCGCTTGTTATCTCCAGTCCTGCAGTAGAGATCAATAGCTGTCCTTCACCTGAGGAAAATATCAGATGGAGCAGAAATGTCAGTAACGACAAAAATATGAATGGCCTGATATTGATCCAGACAAGTTTCCATCCCGGCCTGACAGAAATCAATCCTGTTATAAGAAGTGCTGATAGAATCACATAGGAAACCGAACTGGATACGAGGGCAGTGGCTAAGATTATGATTAATACCGAAATCAGCTTTATTCTCGGATCGACATCCCTGATATAATTATCCTCGAGAATATTCGATCCGAAAATCAGCCTGTCAAGATTCATGGAGGATGATAATATCAACCTGAATCATCCGTCATTTTATTTTATTTCTGACTGTATTCGCTTGCGTCAAATACGACATTAAAAGGCGCCCATCCCGGAACCATATTGCCGTCTTCGTCAACCGCCGGCTTAAACAACGATTTCTTGGCAGCATCCACTGCGGCCACATCAAAAGGCGTGTATAACGCTTTTTCAATAATCTCGGCCCGCACAACCGTGCCATCCCGATCCACCAGAACCATCATTTTCACAGTATCGGAGCGTTTCATCCTGAGAAGATGAGCGGGATATTCCGCCTCCGCCTTATACATTATCTGCGGATCGGTTTTGGGCGCTGGAAATTTCATACTGAATGGGTTATAGCCGAGCTTCTCGAATTCATCTTCCTGAGAAAACTCATTCAACAGCGATTTCGGGAAATTGTCGTGAGGTGTATACGAGAAAAACAGGAACATAATCTCATTGCTTTCAGCATTTGGACGGAAGGCATAAATCACTGTGGGATTTACCCTGAGTTCAACCGTAAAAGGCAGTATCTCCTTGCCCTCACGATATATGAAATTATCCACACGGGTCAACTGCCGTCCCAGCAGCAGATGGCCGCGAAAATCGTACTGCCAGCCCTTATCATTATTTTTGGAGTCTCTATAATAGAGAAACATGATGGAATCGTTAACCTTTTTTTCTATTCGGTATGATCCCAATTTAAATACCCGGTCGATATTGAAATCTCGATTCAGAAGCTTTTCGGCGTCAGGGGCAAAATAAACATTCACGGGGTAATTAATCATCCACATTTCAGGATAAACCGGAGGCAAAGACTCGCCGTCCTTGAGGTATCCGGAATAGAGCTCGGCGGCTACTTTACAGCGGTACTTATGCATCGCCTGTCCATGAGCATCAGAAAAAAATCCGATCAATATAAAAACCAATACGATTGAGAACAGAATCTGCGTTGTTTTCCTCATTATAGCATTACCTCTCTTTATGTTTTTGAGTACTAACAATATATTAAATTTTACCATTTCATCAAGTGAGGGATCGGGATAAAAATAAAAAATCCACCCCCGAAAAGGGGTGGATTTTTATAAAATATTTTTGGCCTTATTTCAGAAGTACCATTTTCTTAGTCTCGGTTAAATCCTCGGCCTGCAAGCGGTAAAAATAGATTCCAGTCGCCACGGAATTGCCGCTATCGTCAGTGCTGTCCCAGACCACCTCATAAAATCCGGCATCCTGAGGTTCGTTAACAAGCGTCTTAACCTCCTGCCCGAGAAGATTATAAACCTTCAAACTGACATTATCCATAGTGCGGGTGAGCTGGTATGATATCCTCGTTTCGGGATTGAAAGGATTGGGATAATTCTGAGCCAGTGCGAATTCCCTCGGCACCTGCTCGGATATCTCCTCTTCATCCTCAGCATCCGTTACGATGCCGTTCTCAAGGAAATCCAGTATCTTTTGCATAACCTCATATCTGGTACTGACCACAGGGCTGAGGCTCGTTACGCCCTCAAAACCAAAGCCCCAGAATACCAGACGATAATCGCCGCTGTATTCCAGGCCCGCTATACCCTGTACCTCGTTGCCGTAAACATACATAAAATTAGCCGAGGCAGCGGGATCGACATCCTTCAGCATATCTCGAGATTTTTGATTTGACGCACCATCATAGCTTAACAACAGCCTCAGGCTGTCTGCACCGATGTAGGTATTATCGACTCCATAGAGCCAGGCATATCTTTCCTGACTGGAATCAAAATCGCATTTCAAATAATCACGCAAGAATAGTGAATCCGGTCCCGAAGCCATACCTTCGGCGATATTCTGTCCGGTCAGGAAAAGCTGTCCTCCCTGATCCAGATACGATTCCAGAAAGTCGACATCTTCGGGCGCCAATGAATCGGTGCTGGCAAACCAGACTATATTTTTGTAATTCAGATGTTCCGGCCCTAATGTTCCCGAGCTGGCCCGTGAATAGTAAACATAGGGAATTCCAAGGCTGTCAAAAACATCGCTATAGTAATTTTCGTAATCAAAATCATCGGGAACGTCATAATCAACCAGTAATATCTGAGGCGTACCCAGATTTATCTGCTGCACAACTTCCAGAGAATCGGTACTGGAAGGATCTTTTATCCTGAAGGTCAAATTGGCAATAGTGCCTTCCATACCTGAAGGTACGCTGAATTCGACCGGAAATGTCAGGTTGTCGATTGTATCATTGGCGGGCAGATCACCCATTAAAATCGAATCCTGCTGCAGCTCCACCAGATCGTTATCGATATCCACATACAG
>WJIM01000007.1 GCA_014730285.1 Candidatus Zixiibacteriota bacterium | reverse complement strand
CAGCAATGTGCAGATAATATCGCCAAATTTATATCAAATAAAACCGGCCTTATCACATATCCATACAGGCACTGGATATACTTCCCCCGTGATGCAGTTAGAACTTATGAAAGCGCTTATGGCCATGCTCTGGATCGGGCAATACTGGCATCAGCTCTCTTTGAGTCGTCTGATTTTAAACCGAGAATGATCCTGCGCGGGGAATACCTTCATAATGCCAGCCTGGAAATTCCCTGCCTTAACTATTTTGATGCGCCCCTGATAAAAATCACAGCCGACGGCAGCGACATGTATTATAATCCTGTCAACGGCAGGATTTCAAAAAGCATTCAGCCCTATTTCGGTCATACAGGATTTTATCTTGCAGATCACAAGGGCAAGCCGATTCAAAAATTCAAGTTCTCTGAGGAAAAAAATCAATTCACTTTGAAGATAGACCTTTCTTTAGATGATACCAAAGACACCTTTAACGGCACAGCTTATCTTGAAGCTACCGGATGCCTCAGTCCATACAGCCAGATGGCCGGACTCAATAAAGAGACCGAAGACTATCTCGGCTCAATGATATCAGAGGTATTATCGGGAGCAAAGCTGAAAAGCCAAAATCCCATTCACTTCACGAAAGGTCAATGCCGTCTGGGGATGAATTTCGAATTGAAGACTCCGGAGCCGGATGAATTCGGGCATATAAGGCTGGTGCTTGGCAGCCCGTCAGGGGGAATACTGGATCAACTCCCAGAGGGTGTAAGGCTTTTTGATAATGCAAAAAAATCGAACACAAATCTGCCGGGCACACTAATTCAAACGGTGGAGATCAATATAGATACATCCGGAATGCAGGCAGTTTATTTTCCCGAATCAGAGAGCATACAAAATGAAGTCGGAAGCATATCGACAGCAGTGGAGAATGCGAAAAATAAGATCAGGATCATGAGAAGAATTCATCTTGCAAACAATGAAATCGCTTCTTCTCAATGGCCCCTTCTGCGCGAATTATTATTGGAAGAAACAGATAAGAAAAATCAGATGTTTATCTTCAAAGCGGGTGAGAAATCAGACACAAAGGGAGAATGATTTTGCATAGACTCTTCACTCTCGGATTGATTTTATTATTGCTGGCCGGATGCGGGGGCGATGCTGAAGATGAAGAAAAGCAGATTGTTTTCGCAGTCGGCGGGGCGCCCTCGGAGATAGACTTCTGGGAAGCGTTGATTGACGAGTTCAGCACTGAGTATCAAATCGATGTCAGCATAGTCCGTCAGCCGACCGACACCGACCAGCGCCGTCAGGGACTGGTGGTATCTCTTAAGGCGCGGGATGATGATCCGGATGTCTTCCTGATGGATGTAGCCTGGCTGGCGCAGATAGCCGCCTCGGGCTGGCTTGAGCCTTTGAATACCGAAACCGACCGCATCAAAACAGAAGCATTCTTCGAAAATATCCTCAACCTTGCTGACAGATATAACGGGAAGCTTATGGCTTTGCCGGTTTATGTCGATGGCGGTGTCTTATACTACCGCATGGATCTTCTGGAGGAAATTGGCGTGAAAAACCCGCCCGGCACCTGGCAAGAGTTGATTGAATACTCCCAAAAAGTTCTGGATATAAAGCGAGAAGATAATCCAGATTTCTACGGCTTTGTGTGGCAGGGTGCGCAGTATGAGGGATTGATCTGCAATTTTCTGGAATTCGCGTCTTCGAACAATGGCGGATTTATTTTCGAAGGTGACAGCTTGAGATTGAACATCCCGGAAAATGTGGAAGCGCTGAGGATGATGCATGATATTATTCACGAGCATAAGATATCCCCGCCGAATACATATACCGAGTTTACCGAGGAGGAGGTCAGGTTGTTCTTCCAGAATGGCAATGCGCTTTTCGAGCGCAACTGGCCCTATGCCTGGAACCTGCATCAAAGCCCGAAATCGCCAGTGAAGGACAAGATCGGAATCGATGTACTTCCGCATTTCGAGGGTGGAGAGAGTATCTCGACATTGGGAGGATGGCATATCGGAATCTCGGTCTATTCCGATGTTAAATCCGAGGCGCGGCGATTTGTGGAATATGTCACCTCGTACGAAACGCAGAAGAGGCTTGCTTTGAACCTGGGCTGGAATCCGGGACGCAAGGATGTCTATTCCGATTCCGAAGTGCTGGAGCGGCTGCCGCATTTTGCGGAGTTGAGAGATGTTTTCGAAAACGCCTATCCCCGGCCGACCCGGCCGTATTATTCGCAGATGTCTGCGATATTGCAGAAACATCTGAATTCAGCGCTTGCGGGTGAGGTTAACCCGGAAGCTGCGCTCGAGGCGGCTGAAACGGAGATTCAGGATATCATAAACCGGTACAGGTAATAAGTAATTTGATGAAGAGGATTTTTTCCAAAGATATACTGAAGTCATACGCATTCCTGCTGCCATTTGCATTTTTTATCATAGCATTCATACTGATACCGGTCATCGGTGCAATTATAAACAGCTTCTACCAGGACGTCACATTCAAAGCCAGAGAATTTATCCAATTCGAAAATTATACCAGCCTTTTTCAAGATTCGGGGTTCTGGCAGTCGCTCAGGTTTTCTCTTTGGTTTGTCTTGGTCTCGGTGCCGTTTGAACTTCTTCTGGGAATGATCTTCGCACTGCTTCTAAACCAGATCAGAAAATTCCGGGGCCTGATCTGGGCGGCTGTGTTGATACCCTGGGCGATACCCTCGGCTATCTCGGCCCGGACATGGGAATTGATATATAACTATAATTACGGTCTGGCAAACTATGCCCTGTCGGCAATCGGAATTACCCAGGAGCCGGTCAACTGGCTGGGAACAAGTATCGGCGCTTTTATTTCGGTAGTGATTGCCGATGCCTGGAAAACCGCGCCGTTTATAACGATAATTCTGCTGGCCGGTCTTCAGGGAATTCCGGATGATCTTTACCGTCAGTCACGGATTGACGGCGCAAATTTCGTGCAGGGCTTTCGCAAAATCACCCTCCCCCTTTTGAAGCCGGTAATAGTTGTGGCCCTGCTTTTCAGGACTATCGACGCGCTGCGGGTATTCGATGTGATCTATGTCTTGACAGGCGGAGGACCGGGCGGAGCAACCACTTCGCTTTCCATATTCGGATATAACTACTATATCAACGGGGATTTCGGATATGGTTCTGCTGTGTCGGTAGTACTCTTTGCAATAGCGTTCGGCCTATCGGTTTTATATGTCAAAATGAGCAGATTTAAGACGGGGATTCGATGAGAGAAGAGACGGTTAAAACTATTTTGATAGCTGCGGGCATAATCTTGATGCTGTCATTCTGCCTGGCGCCCTTTTTCTTCATGATAGTGACCAGCCTTAGCAAAAACCCGGAGTTCCTCTCCCCTGCGGCGAATTTCAAGTTGACACTCGAGAATTACAGCTCTGTCATATTCAAAGAATCACTGCATTTTATCGATTATCTACGCAACAGTATTATCGTTTCGGGAGTGTCGGCGGTAGCCGGTGTGCTGACTGCCGCGGTAGCGGCATTTGCGATCACACGCCTGAAACTGCCGGGCAAGATGCTGATTCTGTTTTTTGCATTGGCGGTATCGATGTTTCCGCAGATCAGCATTGTAGGATATCTTTTCAAGCTGATGACCTGGATGGGCTGGATCAATACATATTTCGCGCTGACATTCCCCTATGTAGCCTGGGTGTTGCCGTTGTCTCTGTGGATTCTGACCAGCTATTTCTCACAAATCCCCAAAGAACTCGACAGGGCTGCTTATGTCGACGGCTGCTCGAGGCTGAAGGTGTTGACCAAAATAATAATGCCGGTGGCGATGCCCGCAGTGCTTTCGACTATGCTTCTGGCATTTATTTTCGCCTTTAACGAGTTTATGTTTGCGCTGATTCTGACTTCTGACCATCATGCCCGCACAGTCCCGGTCGGCATAGCTCTGTTTCAGGGATTGCACGGGGAGATACCCTGGGGTGATATTATGGCGGCTTCTGCGGTTACCACATTGCCTGTGGTGATTTTGACCATTATATTCCAGAGACGGATAATCGCCGGGCTTACGAGAGGAGCGGTAAAAGGATGAGGCTGGAGCTTAAAGAGCTTTCAAAGAAATTCAAATCTATGCGGGGCGAGGTTGAGGCTGTTAAAAATGTCAGCCTGACTGTGGAGGACAGGGAGTTCTTCGTGCTTTTGGGGCCGAGCGGATGCGGGAAATCGACTCTTCTTAATCTTGTGGCTGGTCTTGAAAAGCCCACCACAGGTGAAATCAACTTCGGTTCGAAAACAATGGCCGCGGTTGATAAAAACATATTCAAATCACCTCGGGAACGAAATGTGGCAATGGTGTTCCAAAACTACGCGCTCTACCCGCATCTGAAAGTGTATGACAATATCGCCTTCCCCCTGAGGATCGAGAAAAAAGACAAATCTGAAATTAAAGATTCTGTCAAAAAAGCGGCAGAGATTTTGAGTATAACCGCTCTGCTCGATGACAAACCCTCGGTATTGTCCGGCGGTCAGAGGCAGCGTGTGGCCATAGCACGGGCAATCGTACGCGAACCGAACATCTTTCTTCTGGATGAGCCGCT
>WJIM01000115.1 GCA_014730285.1 Candidatus Zixiibacteriota bacterium | reverse complement strand
TGGCTGGTCTTTCGCCCCAAGGTACAGGGGGCTACGCCCGGCTTCTGGATCGAGGATCCCCGCGGCCATCAGTATATAATCAAGTTCGATCCGAAAGGATATCCGGAAATGGCTACCGCTGCGGCTGCTATGGCCTCGCGCTACTTTCATGCCTGCGGATATAATGTCCCCCAGGAAACAATTGTGTACTACCGTCCCGAAATCCTGCGGGTGAAAGAAGGCGTGACTTTCGAGGACAAAGCGGGAATTGAACGCGAATTTACTGAAAAGGATTTGCAGGATATTCTCGAACGCATACAATATGCACCCGACGGCCGTATCCGCTCGCTGGCCTCGCTCTCGCTGGGTATATACGGCAAGATCAAGGGGCCATTCAGCTATGAGGGCAGACGCAGGGATGATCCCAATGACTGGTTTAATCATCAGGATCGCCGAGACCTGCGCGGTCTTTATGTCATCGGGTCGTTTATCAATCACTACGACCTAAAGGATCAGAATTCGCTTGATGTTTATGTTGAGGAAAACGGCAGAAATTTCCTCAAGCATTTTCTGATCGATTTCGGCTCCACGTTTGGCTCGGACGGACAGAGACCAAAGCCTCCTATCAAAGGTTATGCCAATAATATTGATATCAGAGATGCTCTGGTTTCCTTCGCAACCCTGGGAATCAAGACCTGGGCCTGGCGCGGTGCCGGGAAAATCGTATATCCCTCGATCGGCTATTTCGAGTCCAGTATTTTCCGCCCCGATAAGTTCGATCCGATCTATCCCAATCCCGCCTTCGAGAATAAAACCGCACGCGACTGCTACTGGGGCGCCAAAATAGTGATGGCTTTTCGCGATGAGCACATTCGCGCCCTGATCGAAACCGGGCAGTACTCCAATCCCGAGGCCGAGGAATATCTCTTTCAAACATTGAAAGAACGCCGTGATAAAATCGGAAAGCACTGGTTTTCCAAAGTCAATCCGTTGGATTACTTCGAGACCCAGTATGTCGGAAATGATTTCAAGATCAGCTTTGAGAATCTGGGGATAAAGTACAATCTCTGGCCGGAGAATGCTGTTTACGATTATGAGATCAGATATCGCGGCGAGGAACTTGTGCGCAAGGGGCAGGTAGAAGAGGGTGAGATTATCCTGACAGAAGAAGATTTGAAGCAGATGGCCTCGGTGTTTGAAGCATCCGATAAAAAAGAGGATTATATCTACCGGATGGATATCAGGACAACCCGCGAAAATGGCAACCCCGGCAAACCAATCAGACTGCATCTCTGGTACCATCAGAATAAAGACAGATTTTCCTTGGTAGGCATAGAACATCTGGACTGAGGGGGGAATCATGAAGAAAAGTTTTGTCTTATTTGCCATCATACTGAGCCTCCCTTTGCTATTCGGGAGTATGCATGCACAGCAAAATGCATCAAATGACCCGCATGCAATCAGCGGAGAGAAGTTTGATTATGTAATGGATGCCCAGAATGTCGAATTGCAGGATAAGCTCGAAATGATATTTTCGGAAAGTGAGGGCTATCTTGTGACCGGACCTCTGTGTCAGACTGCTTTTAAAGATTCTACGGTTTATCATTGCGGGCATGTGAGAATAATCTGCCCCGGGCTGGAGCTCTACAAAAAGGGAGTGCAGCTTGCCGATAGTATAGCAGGAATTACTGCGATCGAGGAATATTCAAGTCCAATTGGTGCTCACTATTTGTTTGAGAAATACTTCGTTTACAGTGATTATGATATTGACACTTTTAAAATCGAAACTATCAACTCTTTTCGATTCGACATTGATCTGAACAAATCCCGCCTGGTCAGCAGGCTTATCAATGACAATATTGATGTAACAACAGAATCAGATATAAAATATCAGCATGACCACTATATTAAATATGATATGGGAAAAGTCCCCGAGAAGGGCTTTTTCTATGACATCCCCTACATCATCGAGGGCTATCAGAACTACAAGGACTATCTCTACAGCTATGCTGAAATCGATCTGGAATTCATCAAGGGTGTAACGGCGTTTATTCCGACTGAAGAGACCCTGCAATGGTTTAAGGATAATGCTCCACAGGAAGCTTATCCGAATAAGGAAGAGGCCAAGCTCCGGGAGGAATATCATGATTTCTTCGAGCGCGGCGGGGATTTGAGAATAATGCAGACACTAACGCGCGAGGGCTTCGATACGCTTCAAAGCGGGGAATATTTCTTTGCAGTCAGCCCGTCCTACGAAATCCGTTTCGGGCGGGAGCTTTTACGCGAGGAGGTCGAAAGAATCGAGGAGGAAACCGGAAAGAAAGTGCCGCGTGCCAATCATGCCTTTCTATTTCCGGGAGAATATGTCCTGACCGCCGGAGCATTCTGGATCGATACCGAAAGCGAGAATAGACTTGTTAGGGTCAACGCTCAATCCGGCCATTATTTCTACAGCAATGTCACACCCACCATAAGGGAAGATATCGCTGAACGCTCCGATCATTACCTGACAACCCTCGGGCATTTCTTCAAAGCGCTTGACAGCCTGCAAATCCCCTACGAGAATATCCTGATAAGCAAACTTCAATGAGGGCGACAGGCGCAATATGAAGAATAACTCTGTTTTCATAGCAATTTTGATTTCTGCACTGCTCTTTGCGCCCGCTCAAAAATCATCCGCATGCGATCAGGAATACCTTTCCAACGGCGAGGTAGCGGCAATCTCTGCCGGATCGGCGGCATTGGGAGCCGCGGGCCTGTGGGCAATCCATTTCGACAGCAGCCGCGCCTCGATTATCTCCGGTCCTGCGCCCTGGGAGGAATCGATTCAGAAATTTCTGGGAGGGCAGTATTATACCGGCAAAACCAACTGGCTGGACAACAGCTTCGGCTCCGCGGTCACGCCGATTGTGATGGGAGGATTTCTTCTGGGCGCCGATATAAGCTGGCCGCGCGATGATCAGAGCAAGGATGTCTGGCAGGATTTGTTTCTCTATAGCACCGGTCTTCTGGCAACCAAGGGAATCACCGGAATTAGCAAGGGTTTTTTTGCCCGGCCTCGTCCAATGGTCGCGCTTGAACCGGACCTTCGAAACAACGGAGATTATGAAAAATATGCCGATGATCGGGTATCCTTTTTCTCCGGCCATACCTCCAGCGCCTTTTTCTCCTCGGCTTTCCTGAATATGCGCATCCGCCAGATCATGAGGCAGGAGCTTTCTTACAACGACTACCGCGACTGGCGCTGGCTGCCCCCTGCAATCCTTTTTAGCTGGGCCTCCTATGTTGGATGGACGCGGATCGATGCGTACAAACATTATATCACAGATGTTATTTTCGGGGCTCTGGCAGGGTGGCTGGTGGCGGAGCTGTTTTATCATTTCGGAGATGATATAGAAAAACCCCGGGAATCATCATCCCGGGGCAAAATTCTATTCCAAATCGGATTCAGCTTCTAAATAAAAGTCTTCACTATTTCATTCTGCAATCCCTGAAGCTCGCCGTAAGCCATATTGATCTCCGAAATCTTCTCCTGAAGCTTTTTCATCAGCTTCTGGCGCTCGATACCATTGCGAAGGACGATTAAGAGATCATCGTTATCCCAGGGCTTTTCTATGTACTGGAAGAGCCCGACATCGTTTATAGCCTTTATCGCATTTTCCTTGTCGGCATAGCCGGTCAGGATAATACGCGGCACCTGGGGATGCAGTTCCTTGACCCTGGCCAGAAACGATATCCCATCCATCTCCGGCATCAGATAATCCGAAATAACTAAATCGATATCATTTTTCTCAATATATTCGAGCGCATCCTTGGCCGAGGTAAAGGTCTCGACGTCATAATCAGTCTCAAGGCTCAAAAAGGAATTGAGGCTGGTCAGGACCATATCCTCATCATCAACGATCACAACCGTACATTTATCTTTATCGTCGCCCATATCTATCTCCAGTCTGCATTAATATCGATCATGCACCCACCAAACCTCATATATAATATCAAACGGCGGCCGCGGTCAAGCAATTCCGCATCCCTCAGGCAAAATCGCTGTAGACTATTTGCATCTGCGGAATGTTTCACGAAATTTTCTACGCCACCCGCTCAACCAGGCTTCTGAGCCTTTTCACCACGGTTTTTATTACACCCTGGGCGATCTGGACATGATCCGCCAGAAGATCGATAAAATCCTCGCGGTCCACACGCAAAAGGCGGCAGTCCTCGGCCGAGGTTGCGGTTACCACACGCGGCTCCTCATCGAAAAGCGCCCAGGTGCCGAAAGCGTCATTTTTCTCGGCAACGGAAATCTCCTGCTCGCCTCGATGCAGACGCACCTTGCCCTCGAGCACCAGATAAAGCGCATCCGAGGGATCGTGCTCCTTATATATCACATCCCCCTTAATATGTTCAACCTCCTCGGCAATTGCCGCCAGGGAGGCCAGATGCCGGGTGGGGACCTCCGAGAAAACATCGATATTCTGAAGCATGATTACTTTTTCAACTATGGAAAGCATAGGCAATACCTTTTATTCTCAACATATTCTAGATCATATAGTTCGTGAATTATTATTTATGAATCCTCGCAAACGTCTGTTTTGCTGTTTCGCTGACCAGCGGATCAGGATCTTTCCTGGCCTCACCGATAAGCTTCTTCATATTATCCGAAGCATTAACCGAAACATTATAAATCGCACAGCATCTCAGCCAGTTATCTCGTCCGGTTACCAGACGCTCCAGTGCATCTTCCCTGGTATTCATCCTTACCCGGAAAAATTCCTCCCCCTTACGAAGCACCATATCGACCGGGACATCATCCAGAATCGGCAGTATATACTTCTTGACATCACGGCTCAAAAAGTTGTCCAGGAATTCTATAGCATTGGCCTGCAAGGCCTTCTTGCCGCTCACGAATCCCTGATAAGCATAAAATATATCGGTGGGTGGATATACCAGACCGAGCAGCCTGAAAATCCGCTCCAGATTGGACTGCTGCTTTTCCTCCAGTGCCCGCTTCAGGAGCCTGGAGCCGGGCGATTCGTCAAACTGCCGATGGGAGTATAATATCAGATAAATTTCATAATATTCCTTAATCTCTTCCAGAAGCACATGAGTTACTTTTTCATCATCGAATCTCAGCTCTGAATACTTGCTGCGGAGACTGTTGAGAGCTTTAACCACATGATATTTCAGCGAGGGCTCGACCTTTTCCAGGTTCTCGGTCAAAGCATCCACCGTATCCTGCTCGGGTATGAGTTTCATAACTCTGGGAATATTCTTGCGAATATTGTAATCAACCGAGCGGTCGTGCAGATAATCGCTCAATGTCCCCAAAATGGCGGTGTCAAAATCGGCCAGGGCATCGCGCACATTGATTTTAAGGTCCCGGTCGGTCAGTCTGTCGATCAGCCAGGGTATATATTTGCGGCGCTTGAGACGGCCGACACATTCAATAGCGTTCCTGACAACTTCCAGCGATTTATCATTCAGCAGCGTTTCTATATATCCACTGAACTCCGGCTTATTCAAAACTCCCAGAACACGTGCAACAAGCACCCGGCTCAATTCCGATTCAACCGAATCATCGTTCATGGCGGTAGAAACCAATTCCTCATCGATAAGCTCGCGTTCTTCCTGAGTCCCGTAATCGGCGATATACGCTAATGCGGCATTGGTCACACGGCGCTTGTCGCTTTTTAAATAGTCCCTCAGCTTGTCAGCCACATTTCCTTCGGCATACGAACACATGAACCGCATCGCCTCCGAACGCACATCAATGTTTTCGTCTTCAAGCAAAGTCTCGACAGATTTCATCTGCGAGGGATCGCCGTGTGCTTGCAGGACCTTCAAGGCCTTAAGCCTGATTTGTGCCGACTTATTTTTCAGATGCGCTATCACCTTTTCAATGGTGTCAATCTTCTTCACCGAGCTTAACATCTCCAGCGCATATTCTATCTGACGCTCATTCCGGCTGTCCAGCGAATTAATCAATGTGTTAATCGTGGAGCGGTCGTCTATGCGCGTGGTAAGTTTGGAATAGTCGATTTCGCGCTTCTCGATTGCCCTTCTGAAGGAATTAAGGTATTCCTTTCGCATAAAGACCGTCAGAACCAGCCACATAATCAAAAGCCCGATCACTATCAGGCTGATCTCCTTAACGGTGAGATGAAAAACCAGCGTGCATAAAAGCAGCAAACCGCCGGCGAAACCGCGAAACCATCTGTCCACGAACATATCGATAAAAATCTTGGTGCGCTTTTTAATCTCCAGCGGTATCGGCAGAAAGAGAAGTTCACGCCCGGTCTTGTCGAGGGAATACTTGATACTGCCGTCAGTCCCCCTCAGAAGCACTCCGGCGATCAAGCCGGGAAACACGAACATGGCAACCGAGCCCAGCATCAATCCCGCCGGAAGGAACATGATAATTCCCCCCACTCCCAAAAGGCGTATCAACCGATAGGCAAAAAACATCTGCAAAACAAGAGAAGCCAGACTCAGCCAGCTATAGAACTGCCCCAGAAATGAGGTCAATGATGCTTTGTCCGGAAAGGCCTGATACGACACGGTCTTGAACTGGTAGTCCACGAACGAGGCCACCATCATTGTCATGGCGATAATACCGACCAGCAGTGTCAGATGACGGGAACGGAATATCGTTTTGGTGATCTGTCCCAGCTTCTCTTTAGGAGCTTCCCTTTTCGGAAAGGCGCGCTTCAGCTCTTTTTCGGAAACGGATTTCTTCTGCCAGATCAAGGCAACCAGGCAGGCCACCACCGCCAGCAGTCCCATACAAATAAACAGCAGATTTTCGGTGCTGACATTCAGATTGTCTATTATAAAGCTGGTAACCTGTCCCCCGGTAAAAGCGCCGATTATGCCTCCCAGCCCGAGCAGTGTGAAAACACGCTTGGCCTGGGCGGAATCGTATACTGCATTTGCCAGAAGCCAGAACTGTGAGGTGGTCAGTGCGCCGTATATACTCACCCAGGTATAAAACAGATAATACACCCAGTTACTGGAAATCTGGACCAGCCAGCGCAAAACGAACAGATTCACTATAATGATAGCCAGGGTGAAAATGATCAGGCGGTTCAGTTTCACCGAACGGCTGGCTTTGGAATAGAGTGTAACTACCGGAGCTGTTACTATAGCCGTTATTATAAAGACCAGCGGAAGCATCTCCGGGCTGACTTTGGTCAAAAACAACGAGTCCCTGGCGGGCTTGAGAAAATAATAAGTTACCAGGATCAGGTAATAGCTGGCAAACATCAAAAGGGTGAGTGCAACCTCGCCGCGCCGGATATCGAATATGGATTTAAGAAAACTCTTCATTAATGTCATCTATCTAATCATTGCCCGTCATCTTTTCCATAAAAGCAACAGACAATATAAGAATTGATCTGTGCCTTCCAAATCGATTTTTAATTCTTCAACGCAATTATTGTTCTAGCAAATGCAAGATATGCCATGGCTGATTCTCTACAAAATCCAATAACCAATAGCCGAATCCGGCCTATTTTCGTTAGGAACCGAAGCTCAAATATTGTTAGAAAATTATTATAAAATGGAAATGGCAGACATTATTTGATCAAAATATATTGAATGACAATATCTTAGCCCAACAAATCATTTAATTTTATAGCCTGCTCAGACGTAAATCTACGCATGTTTCTAATGCAAATCTAATAATCCACTAACATTATTTGGATAAAAACGGCGTTATTAACTTAAGGTTTTTGAAGAAACTAGATCAAGTATTGCGAATTTAAATTTTGATTATGATTAAGACATGTATCTGATAGGCACATCAATATCAGATATTTTTTTGGAGGTTGTATGAAATTGCAGGTAGCGAGACACATTGGCAGTAATGCCCGTACCCTGACACCTATATTATTAATGTTTATCTTTGCGATCTTCTGCACCGTGCAAACGGACACATTATATGCGGCGCAGGAAACCGGAAGGATCAGCGGTCAGATTCTTGACTCCGAGACCGGTGAGGGCCTGCCCGGTGCGGTAATTCAGATCAAGCTTGAATCCAATACGATTGGAGCGCAGACAGATTTTGACGGCAAGTATCTTATCCGCGAAGTTCCGGCTGGGATACATACCATGCGAATTACCCTGGCCGGTTACAAAAACGCTGAAATCAACGAAGTTCAAGTTGATGAGGATGAGGTTACCAATGTGAGTCTCACCCTTAGCTCCGAGGCCTATCAGGACGAAGAGCAGGTGGTCGAGGCCAGAGTACTACCAAATAATGAGGCCGTTCTTATTGAGCGGCGAAAAAAGGCTCCGGAAATCGGTAATGCGATATCGGCCGAAGCCATGTCCAATGCCGGCGCTTCGGACGCCGGCGATGCAATTGAGAAAATCGCCGGGGGCAGCATGCATGGCGGCAAATATGCCGGTATGAGAGGTCTTGAAGAAAGATATATTTCCACCCACCTCAACGGCATTGAGCTGGCCAGCGCCGATCCGGACAAAAAGGCCTTCCACATGGATTTGATTCCGACCAACCTTCTGGATAATGTCCAGGTCATCAAATCCTTCACTCCGGATAAGCCGGGTAATTTCTCGGGCGGAATTATAGATATCGGAACCAAGACCTACCCGGAAAAATTATCGATCAAGTTCTCGGTCTCAAGCACATACAGTTCCGAGGCCTCCTATAACGACGATTATCTGACCTACCAGGGCGGCGATAATGACTGGCTCGGATTTGACGATGGTACCAGAAACATTCCCGATCCGATTACCGGAAATGAACTTCCGCTTTATTCCTATACGATTACCGATGCCGAAAAGGCCCATCATTTGAGCGGTTTAAGCCGGTCTTTCAATAATGTCATGTCGCCGATTTCCAAAGCTCCGCCGTTGAACAGCAGCTACTCTTTTTCAATCGGCAACCAGACCACGCTCTTCGGCAAACAGCTCGGATATCAGGGCAGCTTCAATTACAGCAGAAATTACAGCTACTATGACGGCGGAAGACTGGCATATTACTTTGTCTCCGGCGATCCGGCAGTCATTGAGGGTCTCACAAGAGACTGGTCGATGAGGGATGCTAAGGGATCGGAAGAGATCCTCTGGGGAGGATTATTCACTACCTCTTACCATCTTCATCCCAATCACGAGCTGGGCTTGAATTATGTACACACCCAGAGCGGTGAAAACATGGCCCGCTATATCAACGGACATTTTTATGACGGTAACCTCTCCGAGGATGCCACCTACGAAACAAGAGTTTTACGATATACCGAGCGTACACTCAATTCGATGCAGTTCCACGGCAAGCATTACCTGCCCGGGCTCTTCAAATCGAACATCAATTGGAATTATTCCTATTCGAAGAACGAGCAGGATGAGCCGGATATGCGCTTTTTCTCCAACCACTTCTACGTGGATGAGGAGGACGGCGATACGAGCTATTACATCGCTCCCAACCTTTATACCCTGCCTCAGAGATACTACAGAGAACTGGATGAGGACAACAACAGCTTCGACCTGAACATGACAGTTCCTTTCAAACAGTGGAACGGGCAGGCCAGCAAACTTAAGTTCGGCGGACTATTCTCGCAGAAAAACCGCGACTTTATCGAAAAGGTCTATAATTTCAAGAATCCCGCCAACAATTTTAATTACGACGGCGATCCGGATGAGTTCTTCAGCCCGGAGAATATGGGGATTGTCGACAGCACTTTCAATCCCTACAGCCAGTCCTGGAGATACTCCTGGACGATGTATGTCTATGACAACTCCGATCCTCGCGCCAACTACGCCGGTAATGAGGATATCAGCGCATTCTACGGCATGGTCGATATGCCACTCTCATCCAAGCTTCGTGCAATTGCGGGCGCCAGATTCGAGACTACGGATATTGAAGTAGCTCCCATCGATACCAGTTATGAGAGCGGCTCGATCAGCACCGACGATATCCTGCCCTCGCTTAATCTGATGTATGCGCTTAACGATAAGATGAATCTGCGGACCGCTTACGGCCGTACGCTGGCACGTCCGACACTTCGTGAGATGGCGCCTTACCCGTCCTGGGACTTCGCCAATGAATTCTACTTCATAGGAAATCCCGATCTGGAAAGGACATTGATCGACAACTTCGATCTGCGCTGGGAATATTTCCTGAATCCCGGCGAAATCCTGGCTGTAAGCCTCTTCTATAAAGACTTTAAGAATCCGATCGAGCGTGCAATCAAACATGAAAACGGTGAAATCCAGTACCAGAACGTGGATAAGGCCACTGTCTATGGAGCCGAATTCGAAATCAGAAAGAATCTGGATATAATCGCAGGATGGCTCAAAAACTTCACCCTGACTTCGAACCTGACACTGATTCAGTCGAGCGTTGATATTCCTGAAACCGAGCTGGCCATCATCAGGTCTTACGATCCGGATGCCGGCGATAGCAGACCGCTTCAGGGACAGTCGCCTTACATCCTGAATATCGATCTGACCTATGACAATTTCTCTACCGGCACAATGGCAAACATCTCATTCAATGTCTTCGGCGAGAGGCTTTACGAGGTCAGTCAGGGAGCTACGCCCGACGTTTACGAGCAGCCCCGTCCGGACCTGAAGTTCATCCTGAACCAGGGACTGTTCGGCGGTATCGACCTGAAAATCAAGTTCAAGAATATTCTCAATCCATCTTACAAAAACGTCCATCACTTCCGTGACAAAGACTATGTCAAGATGGAGCATCAGAATGGCCGCAGTTTTTCGATCGGCCTGAGTTACAGTATATAGTAAAAGTTAATTTAAGAGCGATCCATTTTAATCAAATGGATCGCTCAGAGTTGGAACGTGAAAATAGAATGGCAGAATTCCCCCAATTGGGGAAATAATATCACATTGAATAACTACTGATATACTCACTTCATCAATCATTATAGGAGGAAACGTGAAAAAGTACTTATCAGTAATTCTCAAATCCATGTTTACGTTGCTCGCAGTCCTGGCTCTTGCGGCCTTTACGGGCTGCAGCGATGACGATGACAGCAGTTCGACCGGGCCTGACGACGGCGACGAATCGTTTGCATTCTTCTTCGACGATATGATTCAGGCTGGCGACAGCGTGCATCTCTCGGCCGACAGCAACTGGCTCATGAGCGGCTTCATATTCGTCGAGGACGGCGCGGCGCTTTCGATTGAACCGGGAACGGTCATCAGATTCAGACCGGGCACCGGCGTCAACGCCAGCGCTCTGATTATCGCTCGCGGCGGAAGAATCTGGGCTAACGGTACTCAGAACAATCCGATTATCCTTACCGCGGAAGTTGACGATGTCGACGATCCTAACGATCTGGGCCTCTTCGACAATGGTCTCTGGGGCGGTCTGATTCTTCTCGGTGATGCGGTTGTCAATACACCTACCGGTATCAGCCAGATCGAGGGTATTCCTTCCGATGAACCGCGCGGTGAATACGGCGGCAATAACAACAGCGATAATTCCGGTTCCATACGCTATATCTCCATTCGTCATGGCGGTTCGGAAATCGGCGCTGCCAACGAGATCAACGGCCTGACTCTGGGCGGTGTGGGAAACCAGACAACCATCGAGTATATCGAGATTTACTCCAACTTCGATGACGGTGTGGAATTCTTCGGCGGCGTTCCCAACACCAAAAATATCGCAGTCGGCTTCTGCGGCGATGATGCTTATGACTATGACGAAGGCTTCCGCGGCAACGGTCAGTTCTGGTTTGCGGTACAGCACACCGATGTCGGCAACAGGTGCGGCGAGCATGACGGCGCCACCGGCGACGAGCAGGGCGCACCCTATGCTCATCCGATCATCTCCAATGCCACCTATATCGGCTCCGGAAACAGCTCCACCAACAGCGACAACGATTATGCCATTATGATGCGCGATAACGCCGGCGGTGAATACCACAACAGCATCTTCTACGGTTTCCAGGGTTCCGGCCTGCATGTCGAGGACAAGACCGGCGAGGCTATTGAGCACAGCCGTTCCCGTCTCGAAGCGGGCGATATTGTCTTCAAAAACAATATTTGGCACAGCTTCGGCACAGGTAACACCATGAACGACATATTCCAGCAGGACTTCGTCAGAACCATGATGACTCAAGAGAGCTGGAGTAATGAGGTGGTTGATCCCCAGATCAATTCCGTGGTCAGATTGAATACCGGCGCATTGAACCCGGTTCCGAGCTCCGGCGGACCCGCAGCAAACGCTGCCGATCAGCCGGAAGCTGCTTTCTTCCAGAATGTTAGCTACAAAGGCGCATTCCAGCCCGGCAGCACAAGCTGGCTTGACGGATGGACAGCTATGCATCACTACGGATTTCTGCAATAACAGAATCCCAATAATTTAGACAATAATATATGGGACCTTTGATGGTCCCATATTTTTTGCATATTACCGCCATATTCTCGACAATAATTAGACTCTTGTGGAACAAAATAAGGCGATTTCGTATTTCAGATTTAAAATGAAAGACAAAAACTGAAAACTCTATAATTATTCAAAGGAGGCATTAAATGCTTAAGAAGTTAACTGTAATCGCACTGGCCCTGATTCTGACAATTCCTGTGATTGGCAACGCCAAGGATCTCACCGGCAGATTCGGCCTGGGTTATTTCGATTCTGACGCTCCGGTTGGAATCCGTTACTGGGTAAACGATAAAGTTGGTATTGACCTCGGTCTGGGCTTTGAGTCCATCGATCTGGGCGATGAGAACGGCACTTCTTTCTGGCTGGAAGCCGGTATTCCCTATGTCGTCTATCCGACCGACAGAGCTAATTTCTTTGTACGTCCGGGCGTGATTTTCTCGAGTCTCGACAACCGTGTTTACGGTTCGGGCGCTTCTGATGAGAAATGGACAGTGATTGAGCTTATGCTTACTCCGGGTGCCGAGGTATTCTTCGGAGATCATTTCTCCCTTCAGGCCGCTCACGGTCTCAAGGTTAGAATCACCTCTCCCCCGGATGAGATTAGTGATGAATCCTCGACAGATTTCGGCTCATTGGCCGGAAGTATCACCTGGCTGGGATTCCACTTCTACTTTTAAAGATATACCTTAATATCATACCTTCAACACAGGCAGAGGGTGTGGGCTTCGGTCCATACCCTTTGCTTTTATTATCTATTTCAATGTCATTCTGAGGAAGTCCCGACCATAGGTCGAGGAGGCCCGAAGAATCTTTAACGGATCAAGCAGATTCTTCGCTTCGCTCAGAATGACCCATTTTCATAACACGCAGGGTTGCAATTTGATTTACGCATGTTATCTTAGCGAAAAGCGATTGCAATTGATCTAAAGGAGGCTTTGTTAAAATGCGAGATATAAAGATAGATGAGAATAATTGGACCCCGGCCAAAGGCTATAAAAAGCAGATACTGGCTTCCAGTGATGATTTCGATTCCGAGGGTGTGCTGGCACAGGTTGTGGTGATCGAGCCCGGATCGGTGGTCGAGCCGCATTATCACAAGAGCACCTACGAATATTACTACGTCATGCAGGGGGATGTTGCTTTCACCATAAACGGCGAGACCCGCCGTTTAAAGACCGGCGATATGATGATGACCGAGCCGGATGATATCCACAAAGTCGAAAACGACTCAGACGAGGACTTCATGGTGCTGGTTTTCAAAAGCAATTATGTTAAGGATGATACCTACTGGGTAAAAAATTAGGCGGTTCGCCTAACGACAAGCCGCCATCTCATTCTTTTTTAATAAACTCACTGCACTCCGATCTGTTCCTGCATATTCTTCAGGTGCTGTCTGTAAAGCGGAAGATTCGGATCTCCCATCTTCTCGCCCTTTTCAACAGCGATAGCATAATTCTCACGCGCTTTCCGAAACTCGCCCATGGCCTCGTAACCCTCTCCCAGGCTGTCGTAAACATTAGCCGAATTAGGATGTCTCTGCACATTCAACCTGAAAATCTTTATGGCTCTCTCAAAATCCTCTCTTCCCAGCGCCTGGTAGCCCATAATATTCAAAACCGCCTCGGGTATTGATATCTCATATCCGAATCTCTTGCTCAGAATGGCATAATGATCGTGCACCGCAGCCACTGTGCTGTCCAGCAAGGCGGCGGGAAGCTCCCAGCCATCGTACAAAACTCTAAGAGCATTATAGACAGTCAGATGTGGTACCGAACCGTGATCCTCGTCTTCCATATACTCATAATGCCAGTCCAAACCCTCGGGAGCTTCATTTTCCAGAAGCAGTGTAAAGCGCTCAACGCCCTCCAGCATCAACTCACCTTCATCTCCAAGAGTCATATAAAGAAATTTCCGGAGATCGGGATGATCCTTGAAAAACGACCGCGCCTTGCGTGCCAGGTAATGATCGTCCCACCAGAAGGTCGGGCTTGCGGCGATGTATGCATCGAATAATTCCGGCTCGGCCAGAAGCGCATTAATTGTGAACAGTCCGCCGAATGAATGCCCCACTAAAATATTGTAATCCTTTACACGGTAGTTTTCCCCGATATAAGGCAGAAGTTCTTTCTCGAAAAATTTCAGAAAGTTACCGGCGCCTCCCGCGGTCTCGAATCGATTGCCCCGATTCGAATGATCCTTGGTGGGGGTGAAGTCCCGGGCACGGTCGGTGTTGGCCAGCGCCACAACTATCATATCGGAAATCAGACCCTGCCTTGTCAGAAAGTCAATGATACCGGTGACATGATGAAAATGCCCGGTGCCGTCCAGTAGATACATAACCGGATATGAAAGATCATTCTGAGCATATCCGGTGGGAGTATAGACCAGAATTATTCGTTCCTCATCAAGAACATCTGACTGCACCTTTTTCAATTCGCCCAGATATATCTTATCTCCTTCCTGCTGAGCATAAGCTCTCTCAGGAGCCAGATTAAATCCCAGTGCGAATAACAATAATAATGCGGCAATTAATATCGATTTTTTAGATTTCATATCACTTTGCTCCTTGATTGCAGTTTCGGGCAGGTTAAGTTTTAACCTCGCTATTATATATGGTATATTCTGGTATAAGTTTCATCTGAGTTGAATGCCATACGATCTCAGCATGACATTTTATACGCAAAAAACTCCCATACGGAAAGCCCGCCCGGCAATTATGCCCGACGGGCTCTCGACTAATCCTCCAGGACGAGGCTAATATATTTCTCAAACGAAGTACATTCAGCCTATACTGAAAATCCTCCGCCAGCAATCTCATAAACTTATTTTAGAACGGTATCTATGCGAACTTTCGTAGCTTTTAAACCAAACCGTTCAGCAAAACACATAAGTCTGTGGTATCGGCATAAAATAGACTTACTTGTAATATATTTAACCATAATAGAACCCATTGTCAAGTTAAATTTCGATCCGAGTGGAACATTTATCATTATTCTCCATTTTTCAATTACATGAATAACAATAACGAAAAAATACTGCGCGATTATCTTGCCGAGATCCTGAACTGGCAGGGTGCGCATATTAATCTGGAAAAGGCGGTTGAAAATTTCCAGTCCGAGCTTCGAGGCAAAAGGCCCAAGAGCGCTCCCCATTCCGCCTGGCAGCTTCTGGAACACATTCGTATGGCTCAATACGATATCCTGGACTTCACAAAGAATCCGGATTACAAGGAGCTTAACTGGCCGGACGATTACTGGCCCGAGAATGATTCCCCGCCGGATGATTCCGCCTGGGGCAAAAGCATTGAATCATTCAAAGCCGACCTTGCCGAACTTAGGGCAATGGCCAACGATTCCTCGGTCGATTTATTTAATCCGATCCCCCACGGCGACGGCCAGAATATTCTGCGCGAACTCCTTCTGGTCGCAGACCATAACGCTTACCATATCGGCCAGATCGTCCAGCTCCGCAAGATGCTCGGCACCTGGTAAGATTCTTAATAAGAATCGATTCTACCGTAAGAGCTTGAGTTGCTGGCTAAAAAAAACCCGCCTGCGGCGGGCTTTAATTTTATCTATTTTATTATAACTACTTCTTCTTTGCTATACTTTTTCCGGGTTTCTCATCATCGGCATATTTTTCGGCCTTCTCTTTTTTATGCTTTACCCTGGCATTAATACTGACGAAATTGCCGCCCCTGGCGCGCATTTTAATCACCTCTTCAGGTTCATAGCCCCAGTGCTCTGAGATGAAGCGAAGGTTGACGAAATTTATGATATCAACATCCGAGAGCACAATCTTGCCCCACTGGCTCTTCTTCTTGTTCTTATAATGTCCGTATGCTTTGCCGTATGGCGGCAAGGGATTGCCCTTTACCGGTACATAATAGATGCCCGCATTGAGTCCGAAGTGTGTGGTTATATGCCACCAGGATTTGCCCAGCAGGCGCATCTTGAGAACTACCTCAGGGGAGACATCGACTTTCCGCGCAAGAAAAAACACCACCGGCATTTCCTCCTCGGGAATTTTCGATCTCCTGACAATAATGATCTCTTTTTCGGGTGCCCTGTAGTGGTCCCCTATTGCCAGGTAAAAGCTTTTCAGACCATCATCGCCAATCGATAGTCCGACATCAACATCGGCTGAGCAGTCTGACGACGGCCAGAATATTACCAGACAAATTATTGCCGGAATTAGCATTGCTCGCATTTTTTCCTCCAGACCTGGAGTGATACAGTCCATCTCAAACTATATTTCGGGAGTTACTTTTATATTGTCGGATGGATATATGCCCTCTTTTAAAATTATATTATTTTTTTGTTGCTGCAGGTTCAAATGCTATGCCATAGTCATAAAAAAGCCCATTGTATTATTCAATGGGCTAAGACTATCATATACTTTATGTTAGCCAATTTGTATCCCACATGAAATGTGGGTTTATTCGGTCATACTGCTATGTCACCCTTATCAGCTGGCCGATGACACCGACTTTTTCATATCACGTGCGCGCTGGGCGATCTCGTCAACCGCCTTGATCGCGGCATCGATATCCTCTTCGGTGTTGAACGGTCCGATAGCAAATCGCACACCGCCATGAATCTTATCTATTCCAAGCTGTTTGTGAACCAAAGGAGCACAATGCAGGCCGGTACGGGTGGCAATGCTGAAATCGACATCCAGCATAATTCCGACATTGCCCGCTTCCATATCCTTGACGTTTATGGTCATGGTAGCCAGATGATTTTCCATACTGTCGCAGCAGTAAACCTCAACGCCCTCAATCTTCTTGAAACCGTCAGCCAGCTTTTTGGCCAACTTCATCTCATGCTTATAGATAACATCAACTCCGCCCTGCTCCCTGATCCATTCCTGACCGGCCCAGAGCGAGGCAATCCCCACCATATTCGGGGTACCGAACTCCATGCGGTAGGGGTATTCCTCAAGATGGTATGGATGCGCGGAACGTACTCCGGTGCCGCCGCTTCGGGTCTGTTTGATCTCTACATGTTTGCGTACACACATTCCGCCGATACCGGTCGAGCCCATCATTCCCTTATGTCCGGTAAACGCCAGCACATCAACATTCATCTCTTTCATATTGATGGGCACAACTCCGGCGGTCTGGGAGACATCGATTGCAAACAGCACATCATGCTCTTTGCAGACAGCGCCGATCTCGGCCACCGGCTGGATAGTACCGATAACATTGGAGCCGTGATTGACTATAACAAGTCTGGTATTGGATTTAATAGCTTTTTTGATCGCATCCTGCTCGACAAAGCCGTCCTTGTTGAACGGCAGATAGGTCGCTTCCACGCCATGATCGCGCACCAGATGATTTATCGGACGTATGACCGAGTTGTGCTCCAGGTTGGTTGTGACTACATGATCGCCCTCGGTCAGAAGTCCCTGTATAATCAGGTTCAGAGCATCGGTGGCGTTATAGGAATAGCACAGCCGTTCGGGAGCGTCGGTATCCCCGCCGAAGAATTCGGTCAGCCTTCGGCGCAGGTCCTCCACGATATTTCCGGCCTCAATCGCCTTATCGAAACCGCTTCGTCCCGGATTGACCCCGCATCCGCGGTAGAAATCCACCATGAATTCATAGACTTTGTCCGGTTTGGGCCATGATGTGGCCGCGTTGTCGAGATAGATCAGTTTTTCCACGCGTGACTCCTGTATGATATAATATATTTTTGCGAGTTTGAGTGTGTGTGTGGGGCAGGAGCCCCGTGCTCCTGCCTATCATAAATGGCAGGTTCGCAGGGAACCTGCCCTACGATCCCATAAAAAGGAATATTTTTCTTGGAAATTGCTGGGGGATTCAGTTTTGGCAGGCTACTACAGCCCATCGAAGATTTCCTCTCTTCCGCGATTTTACAAAAACCGCGAAAATAGCCCGTCTTTAAGATCATAAGATAATCATACGCACGATATCTGTCAACCTGTTGTGAAATTTACATCAGAATTTGTGGGGCGTACACTTTGAAAGAGGAGTGATTTGATCTTTTGTAGCCCACATGAAATGTGGGTTCAATCATTTTGCCTGCTATTTCACTATTTATAGTTGCCAATGGGGCGTAATAAAATATTTCTATGTGCCGGCAGGAATCCCTTCCTGCCGGATTCAAAATAGAGATATGAACCAGCGGGAAAGGATTCCCGATGTCACAATGATTCGGACATAGCAGCATGACCGACTTAAACTCACATTTCATGTGAGATACCGAGAGATTCTTTGCTACGCTCAGATTTACTGCACCACAAAAAAACCCCGTCCTGAGGTAGGGACGGGGTGAGCAAAGTGAGTAAATCCACCCTTAGAAATACACAGCCACTCCCAGACGTATATTTGATCCGTCAAGGTGGAGTCCGTCTTCAAACGCTTCGAATTCGTTGACGTAGTAGCCATAGTAGTCGTAGTATTCCAGGTCGAGAAAATACCAGCGGTTCTCCAGAGTCAGAGCATATTCGGCCAGTACGCTTAAGGATCTATTTAAAAAGACCTCCATGCCAACCGAGCCCTCAAGACCAAGGCCGAGCTGCCC
>WJIM01000114.1 GCA_014730285.1 Candidatus Zixiibacteriota bacterium | reverse complement strand
CTGTGAGTTTTGACACAGTGTCAAATGCCGTAGGCATTTGACCTACTTCATCCCCTTCATCGATAGCGAAATTCTACTCCGTTCGAGATCAACTGAGAGGATTTTGACCTTCACCTTCTGGTTGACACGTACCACTGTCGATGGCTCCTCGACATATTTATCCGCAAGCTGGCTTTTATGCACAAGGCCGTCCTGATGAACTCCTATGTCCACAAACGCCCCGAAGTTGGTAACGTTAGTGACTATCCCCGGAAGAACCATATTCTCTTTCAAATCCTCGATGCTGTTGATATTCTCGGCGAACTTGAAGACCTCAAACTCTTGACGAGGGTCTCGTCCCGGCTTGGCAAGCTCGTTTATGATATCCTGAAGCGTGGGCATGCCAATCGTATCGGTTATATATTTCTTCAAATCGATTCGCTGTCTTAAATCCTCCGACTCCGTCAAATCCTCGACCGTACATCCCAGATCCTTGGCCATACGGTTGACAATATGATAACTTTCCGGATGCACCGCGCTTTTGTCCAATGGACTTTCGGCGTCACGAATCCTCAGGAATCCTGCCGCCTGCTCGAATGCCTTAGGTCCAAACTTGGGCACCTCCATCAGCTCCTCGCGCGAATTGAAATTATCGTTATTGTCACGGTACTCTATAATCTTTTGCGCCAGATGCGGTCCCAGGCCGGAGACATAGGTCAAAAGCTGCTTGCTGGCGGTGTTGAGCTCGACGCCGACGGCATTCACACACGACATCACGGTATCATCGAGGCTTTGTTTGAGAGCGGATTGATCGACATCGTGCTGGTACTGCCCCACACCTATCGATTTGGGATCGATCTTAACCAGCTCCGCTAAGGGATCCATCAGGCGCCGTCCGATAGAGATCGCCCCGCGCACTGTCAGATCATAATCGGGGAATTCCTCACGCGCCACATCGGATGCCGAGTATACCGAGGCGCCCGCCTCGTTGACCATGACAGTGATCACTTCTTCCGGAAGATCGAGCTTGCGGATAAATGATTCAGTCTCACGTCCGGCGGTACCATTACCTATCGCAATCGCCTCGATCCTGAAGCGCTCGCAAAGAGCCTCAATTGCCTCCGCAGACTCTTCCTCCTTGAAATCCGGCTCATGTGGAAAAATCGTCGTGTTGTACATCGGATTACCCTGCCGGTCAAGGCAGACCACCTTACATCCGGTACGAAAGCCGGGATCGATGGCCAGGATATTCTTCTGACCCAGAGGAGCAGAAAGGAGAAGCTCACGAAGATTTTCGGCAAATACTCTAATCGCCTCATCATCGGCGATTTTTTTATATTCGTTGCGAATCTCGGTCTCCATTGAGGGTGCCAGAAGACGCTTGTAGGAATCTTTGACGGCAAGCTTAACCTGCTCTGTGCTCTGGTAACTGCCGTCCACAAAGAGTTTATTTAAAATCCTGATTGCATCTTCTTCGGAAGGGAGAATATGGAACGACAGATTGCCCTCTTTTTCTCCGCGCATCACTGCCAGCACACGATGTGTTGCCGCTCTCTTGATCGGCTCCTCCCAATCGAAATAATCGCGGTATTTGGCCGCTTCCTTTTCCTTGCCGGAGACAACTTTTGACTTCAGCTTTCCCTTCTCGCGGAAGAGCTCACGGATTCGCGAACGCGCAGTCATATCCTCGTTAATCCACTCGGCAATTATATCCCTCGCGCCGGAAAGGGCATCTTCTACATCCTCAACATCCTTTTCAGGATCGATATAATTCGCGGCTTCTTCCTCGACCTTGATGTTTTCCTGCGCAAAGATCAATTCCGCTAAGGGCTCCAGGCCTTTCTCTTTAGCAATCGTCGCACGGGTACGGCGTTTCGGCTTATAGGGAAGATATATATCCTCGAGCTTTGCCATCGTCTCGGCGGCCACGATCTGCTTTTCCAGCTCCTCTGTCAGGAGCTCGCGTTCCTCCAGAGATTTGAGGATAGCATCACGCCGCTTGTCAAGCTCACGAAGCTGCTGGAGGCGGTCGCGGATTTTGGTGATCTGCACCTCATCTAAAGAACCGGTAGCCTCTTTGCGATAACGCGCTATAAAAGGCACAGTGGCGCCATCATCCAGAAGCTCAATCGCAGCGCCCACCTGATGCTGTCCCAGATCGAGTTCCTTTGCGATTATCGCTGTATGTAAGGCCAGCCTGTCTTTCAAATTAACTCCTTGAATATGTTGGCATTGAAAATAAGCGATTATTCGCGTTTGGTCAAGGTAATGTGTTTTCTGTGCTTTATTAAAGGTGCCCCAAGCTTTAGGGCGTGTTGAAAAAGTCAGAAATATGGAAATAAAGACCGATACACGTCATTCCGAGGGAGTCCCGCCAAAGGCGAGGACGACCGTGGGACTCTCCGCGGTTGCCTCAAGAATAATCGCGGAGATTGCCACGTCGCTTCGCTCCTCGCGATGACGAATATCGATGCATTCAGGGTTTATAAGCAAGCCATTTGGATCGGGCTTGCAAAAAATATCCCGAACCTGAAGCCTGGGGCACCCTGAATTGATCTTTCAAATGCGTTAACACAAAAAAGGGCATCCGGCCGAAGCCGGATGCCTGTATAGGTAATAGCCCACTTTTACAATGTCAAAAATCAACTACTTCACAAACTTCTTGTAACGCTCGTTGATCCGGCCCCAATGTAAATTATTCAGGAAATTATCGAGATACTTTGCACGGCCGGGACCGTCCTTGTGATAGTAAGCATGCTCGAAAACATCCAGCGAGATCAACGGAATTCCGCCCCAGATAGCGCCGTACTGATGTTCATCAACCAGCACATTCATGAGCCTGCCGCTGTAAAGCTGGTCCCATACCAGAAGACCCCATCCGGAAAGCTTGGCCGCAAAAGCGGTCTGCTTGAAATCCTTTTTCCAGTTTTCGATACTGCCGAATTCCTTTTCAATAGCCGATACGATATCGGGACCCTTGGAGGTATCACCGTCGCCGCCCAATACTTCCCAGTAGACATCATGCAGAAGGGCGCCGGAATGATTCCAGGTCAGCCTGCGCTTGAGTTCGCCGAACTCGGACCAGTTGCCGTTAGCGGCATCTACATCAGCCTTCTCCAGGCCCTGCTCGATTTTGTTAAGAAATGTAACATAACCCTTGTGATGTGTGTTATAGTGCCAGTCAGTCGTCTCCGGGGAGACTACATCCTTCAGAAGCTCTTTGGCCTCATCATCGGAATAAGGTCTCGGATTAAATTTCCACTCATAAGCCATCGCTACTCTCCTTTTTTTAAAATAATGATTTTATACTTCGTTAAATTTTGCCCACAAGGTTGAGGCCGGGCTTCAACGTCTTGCCTCCCGGCTGCCAGTTGGCCGGACAGACCTCGCCCTCGGTATCACGAACATATTTTGCAGCCTGAAGCTTTCGTAAAATCTCCTTTGCGCTTCTTCCGATGCTGTTGTCATGAATCTCATAAGACTTGAGAACACCGTCTGGATCGATTATGAAGCTGGCGCGCAATGACACGCCCTCGCCCTCTATATAAGTACCAAAAGCGCGGCACATATCGCCTGAGGGATCGGCAACCATCGGGAACTCAATCTTTTTGATCGCTTCCGAAACGTCATGCCAGGCCTTGTGCACAAAAGCCGTGTCGGTACTGACCGAAAGCACTTCGGCATCCGAATCCTGAAACTGGTGATAATGATCAGCCGCATCCTCCAGCTCCGTCGGACAGACAAATGTAAAATCAGCCGGATAGAAAAGAAGCACAGTCCATTTTCCGCGGAAATCGGAAAGCTTGACCTTCCTGATCTGCTCATTCTGATACGCATCCAGTTCAAAATCCGGAATCTGCTGTCCTATCTTAACCATTGCTTACCTCCGTCAACATTCCTTATTATGTAATTCATTATTATTTAAAGCTTTATACTTTTCTTAAAATCTTCAATTTCCATTCATATTAAATCAATTCATATATTAATCTCTATAAACTGAGGTATATTTCTAATGTTCCTTATTGGGATCAAAATTGTACACTTTTTTGTAAAGATTTGGCTAGTGAAAAAATGGGCGAGGCTCAGGATTCAAATATATGCCGTTTGAACCAATCCAGCGTTTCCTGATTTGCGTCTTTCATCGGGGTTGGCTGAAAGTCCGGAATCATCTTTTTTAGCTTATCATCATTAAGCTCGATATTATTCTCGAAAAGATATGCCATCTCCTTAACCTCTCTTACCACCGGAACGAATGGGCTGAGAAGTGTTAAGGCGAATTTGGAAATCTTTTTTATCTTTGGTTTTGTGCCCGCCAATTCGCCAATTTTCTCCAGCCAGTGTTCGACCGAACTCACCTTTCTTCCGCCGAAATTGACTTCCTCGTAATTGGCCAGATCCTCACGATACATCAGACGCACGAAAACCTCTCCGGCATCCAGAATATAAACGAGTTGATGCGGAATATTGGTGCGTATCAGCCATTTCATCGGCTTGCCTTCAAGGGCGTTTTTAAAGATCGGCATCATCAGGCCATTGGTAACATTGGGGCCGAAGAAATCCGGTAGACGAAGTATGAGCACTCTGCAATTACCTTCGATAACCGCATCCTTCAGCATCATTTCGAGTTTGACACGAATTTTTCCCTTTTTGGTAATAGGTGCGGGCCTGGTATCCTCGGTAATCGGGGTAGTCATACCAAAATTATATATATTTCCCGGAAATAAAATCGTAGCCTTATTCTGCTTCGCCGCTTTGATAACATTGGCGGTGGCTTTTTCCATGTTGCCTTCCCACTTATCATAGGGATAATTTATGCCGTGAAATATGAAATTCTTACCTCTGGCAAGGCGTGAGACCAGATCAGAATCCAGTACATCTCCCTCAACAATCTCAAGCCCGGACTTTTTGCCGAAAAGCCTTTTGGCTTTCTCGCGATTCCTGACAAGAATTGTTGTAGGTCTGTCGGTTTCCAGTACTTTCGTTACAAATGCCGATCCAACAGATCCGGTGGCTCCCAGCGCAAGACAATATGAATTAACTGCCAAGATAAACTCCTTCTATGTTAAAGAATATCCCTTATAGTTCTTAAAAGAGCGAATTCAGTCGCTCTGTTCCAGATCTATGTAAAGATGTGCAATTCTTAAGACTGTGTCAAGCAGGATGTTAAGGAAGTAGTAATACGATTATGCGCTATTCGGAATTCCCGAAATAGGTATGAATCTCGTCGGCTTTACGTTTATCCGACCAGGTTTTGTGGCCCTTTTCCCGCGCTTTGTCAATTATAGGGGCCGGCATAAAGGGTGTGATCAGCTCAAGCATTTGGTCGTTTTCCAGCCTGCGAAGAGCAGACATTACCGGCCCCAACGGCTGTTCCCCCTCCTCCAGCATTGCACGAGCGTCAATTTTATCCACAATATCTCTATCATTGACCCACTCAGGTCTGCCTGCAGATTCATTCCACGAGTCAGATTTGAAGTCCCCTGACTTTTTCATTCCGGCCTCGCTTCTGAGCCTGTTTATCATCTCTCCCAGCCCGACATTGCCCACTTTTGCCGCCTGGCTAAGCGAGGTCACTTTGGCAATCGTTTTACGAAGGATCGGATTTCGCAGCTTCCTGAAGGCCGGGGCGATATCTATTAATATCTCCTCCAGATGGGGAAATCTGTCGAGCAATTCCCCCACCTTAGTTTTCGGAGTTATATCGAATTTTTGCTTCTCATCCATAATTTTCTCCTAATCGACATAATTCAGAAGTCTCTGTTCGCCCTCCAATTTGCGTTTCTCGGTAAGGTCCTGGCTGACTTCCAGAACACCCTGATAATCTCCATCCCGGTTCCTTAAGGCGAAATATTCGATACTTATGAATCTACCCTTCATCTCAATCCAGAAGGCGGCATGGTCCTGGGTACCCGCCTTGAAATCCTCCAGAATCTTCCCGACAATATGCACTGATTTGGGCGGATGGCACAGCTGAACTTGACGTCCCAGTATCGCGCGGCTGCGCTCGAAGATTCTCTCTCTGCCCTGAGTGAAATAGCGCACGGTGTCATTTTTATCCACGAATGTCAGATCGAAGGGAATGCTGTTCAGGACAGTATTTAGCTCATCAACCGTAAAGCTTCCACTGGGAAGCTGAATCCGCTCATCTTCCTTTTTCTCCTCCACGGAAATATCCACACCCTCAGGCTTCCACTCCTCTTTCGGATCGTAAAGACAATACCCAATCTCAAGGCTCTGGCTGTAAATATCATACCACTCTTTGTTATCGAGCGTATCCATACACATCGGGAAGAGTATCTCTTCCTCTTTATAAATCATCTCCTCGATCGCCTCCGCGGCAGGCTTAACCGTAAGATCGATAACACCTTTGGCCTCTCCGGCCGAATATTCCCGGGTTGCCCCCAAAGCTTCGACTGCCGCGTTCAGAAGCTCGCGTGCCTCATCATGCTTGCCCCACATCACTGTCGGCGGCCCGGTTATTTCATGTTTTTCCAGATATGGGAAGAGGAGGTTTTCCTTGCGCTTGTAATGTTTGTCCACATCGGTCAGGGCATGCACATGATTCCTGATCTCGGCCATCTGATCCGAGGCATCCTCATCATCAGCCTTCTTCTCTACATCGGAAAAGAACTTCTTCAGCTCATTTAGATGCCAGCCCAGACCTCGGTTCTCTTTCAGAAATGTGTGTACCGGATGCCCCGGAGGAGCTTCCTTCGAACCTTCCTGATCAATCGCCCCTTCCAGAGCTTTGGTATGTATATCGCATAACTTCAATATTTCCCCCGGCGGCATGCCCTCGGAGATAAGCTGCTGCTCGACTTTTACCACATCATCATAAGGCACTTTACCCAGAAGCTGAATAAGCTGTTTCTTTACCGCATCGGGAGCTTCCCCCTCGTGAAGCTGTTTGATCATATGCTTTAAAAGGCCTCGTCTTTTCTCGGCGTTATTTATCAGCTCGCTCATTTCAATCCTTTCATTTTGATTTAGCTTTCAAGGCCAATATCGCCCCGAGATGAATAATAATCTTTGACCTATATCAAGAAACGGGATAAATAATATCTTATTTTACCCCACAGCGGTAGCAGTGTAACTAATTTTTTGATCTTTTGGAAAACGGAAGTGAAAGACCGAAAAACAGCCCCAGAAAGAGGAAGTTCTGCCAGCCCAGACTCCCTGTAATCAAAAACAGGATAAGATTCAGCATCACAGTTATTACTGCACTGATTCCTAGGCTTATGAGTATTTGCCTGAGCATATTTCCTATTATAAAAATAATCCCCGCTTAGAACAAGCGGGGATTTTATATAAAACATCTTTCGAGTTCATGAGCCAATCATATCTATAATCGCTTCCTCTGTTCTTTCCGGTGCGGTAAGCCTGATATTCTCGGCCAGTTCTCCCAGAAGCTCTTTGGCCCGGCCGTAATGCTCCCGGCCGCATATCAGGAGAATAGGTATTTTAAGCTTTATGCAAGTCCAGAGAACATCCTTTATCGTCATCTCCATTTCATGTGTAGGCAGAACCTTGTGAAAATAGCCGACGACAACGGAGATGTTATCTTCCCTGGTCACATGCCCAACATATTTGCCGTAATTATCGAAGCCGTTTCCAAGCGGCATAGTGGAATGCCCGGTTATAGAGAGATTAGCCAGTACCAGCGGATCAGTTCCCTCGAAATAGCCTATTACGCCCATGCTGTGTCTCCTGTTTATTTGCCTGATAAAGACTACATATTAACCGAATCGAAAGAAAAACCATGGCGAATAAAAAGTCAACCGGATTCTGTGAACGGAACAATCTTATAAACCGAGTCGAATAAATCGGTCCTGTTGCGTACCAGCAAAATCACCTTTTCCGGCGGAATCTGCGAGAGATCAAGACTGCCGAAATGTCTCCATTCCCGTTCCGGCCTCCAGTCTCCTCCTTTTTCGCCCGGATTTTGATAAAACGGCTTTTCCTTGTCGCTTAGCTCGTAGTATTTATCCGGTTCATCGTAAATAACCGGCTTGATGCCCATACGAACCGCATAGTCCTTATCGATGGCAATCCCATACGGCTCAAAATTCCAGCGCACATAACGTGGACGCCATCTGATCAGCGATACCGCCTCGGGCGGAGGCAGTTCCGTGAAGGATACGACCTTGTGCCCGCCCCGAATATGGTAATAAGAGGCCCAGATCTTCTTTACCTCAACGATTCGCTTTAATGTCTGTAAAGCCGATCGGGGATACTCGTTGTCGGATTCGAAAATTGCCTGATAGTATTTGGCGGAGGATTCTCCCGGCCAGGGCATGTAAGTTGAGCGGGTGAAATGCGTCAGATGATTCCATTTGAATTTTTTGATCTCATCGGACAGCTCATTGCGTGAGATCGAAACTTTGGCCTTCTTTGCAGACGGTTCAGGCTTGATATTAAAGCGCAGGGTGGCATCGGAGAATTTGGCCGGATTATCTTTCAGCAGCGTTTCCAGATTCCCCTCTTCACGAAGACACACAGGATATATCTGATTAGCAAGAGAGACCACGATTTTATCGCGTTCTTTCCAGGCGGTCTTACCCCTCATCCCCCTTTTTTTGTACTTGAAAAACATGAATCCTGTTTTGGCGCTGTCAAGCTCGAAGTCCTCGATTATATCCTTTCTTATCTGCTGTTGATCCTCCTTTTCGTCCAGCGGCGCCACTATAATCTGTTTACCCTCCAGATGACCCGCAGCCCATACCAGAAACTCCCAGGTGTTCATCCCGATCGATGAAACAATTACGCATCCGCGGGAGACAGCATCCTCGACTGCCCTGAAGCTGTTCTGAATCCAGGCATCAGTGCCCGTGGGCATTTTGGTTTGACGGGAGTTTAGTATAACAGCTTTCTCCCCCTTAAGAATACTATCATCCCCCAAATAGTACATATTCAAGCCCGCTCATATGTTGTAGTTTCAATCCTTCAAGCCCCTAAAATTAGTATTTCATAAATAAGCAGCCTTATGGGCTTTTTGCGTACTTTAATCGCTTGAATTCTAATATAAAATAAAAAAAATTCTATACAAATGCTAATTTTTGGAAAATTCAGAAGAAAAAAAACGCGTGACAGCTTCAATCTCTGTCACGCACAAAACACAATCTAAAAGCTATGATTTATTCATCCCGAATCATCGGCAGGTTCACGCCTTTTTCTTTCGCCACCTGAACAGCCTTCTCGTATCCAGCGTCGGCATGACGCATGATTCCGCTTCCCGGATCGGTTGTAAGCACACGCGACAAACGCTCATCCATCTCCTTCGAGCCGTCGCACACAACCACCATACCGGCATGAATCGCCAGGCCGATTCCAACTCCCCCGCCGTGGTGGATCGAGACCCATGAGGCCCCGGAGCAGATATTCAGCATCGCATTCAAAAGCGGCCAGTCGGCGATAGCATCCGAGCCATCCTTCATCGATTCGGTCTCACGATAGGGCGAAGCCACCGATCCGCAGTCCAGATGATCGCGGCCGATTACGATCGGAGCCGAGATTTTGCCCTTACGAACGAGGTCGTTTATTATCAGGCCGAATCTCTCGCGTTCTCCGTAACCAAGCCAGCAGATTCGTGTCGGCAGTCCCTGAAAGTGCACTTTTTCATGCGCCATCTTAATCCAGTTGCAGAGCGATTCGTTATATGAAAATTCGTTAAGTATAACTTCGTCAGTGACATGAATATCCTTCGGATCGCCGGAAAGCGCCGCCCATCTAAAGGGGCCTTTGCCCTCGCAGAACAGCGGACGTATATAGGCCGGGACAAATCCCGGGAAATCGAAAGCGTTATCAACTCCCGCCTTCTGCGCCTGTCCACGAAGGTTGTTGCCGTAATCGAAAACAATCGAACCGGCCTTCTGGAAATCCAGCATTGCCTGCGTATGAGTAGCCATCGACTCATAAGCGCGTTTAATATATTCATCCGGATTCTTTTTGCGCAGTTCCAGCGCCTCTTCATACGGCATGCCATGCGGGATATAGCCGTTAAGCTCGTCATGGGCCGAGGTCTGGTCGGTAACTATATCCGGCGCCACGCCCATCTTCACCATCTCAGGCTCGACCTCGGCGGTATTGCCGACCAGCCCGATAGAAAGCGGGACCTTAGCCATTTTAGCCTCCTCAACCCACTCCAGCGCCTGCTCCAGACTGTGAGTCTTTCGGTCGCAGTATCCTGTATCCAGACGTTTATCGATACGAGCCTCATCAACCTCAATACCGAGCATAATCCCCCCGGCCATCGTTGCCGCCAATGGCTGGGCGCCTCCCATACCGCCGTATCCCCCCGTCAGGATAAATTTGCCGGTAAGGTCGCCGTCAAAATGCTGACGGCCGCATTCGGCAAAGGTCTCATACGTTCCCTGCAGAATCCCCTGCGTGCCGATATAAATCCAGCTCCCTGCAGTCATCTGCCCGAACATAATCAGACCCAGTTTCTCCAGCTCCCGGAATTTCTCCCAGGTTGCCCAGTGCGGAACCAAATGTGAATTGGCGATCAGCACCCGCGGGCAATGCTCGAAAGTGCGGAATATTCCCACCGGCTTGCCGGACTGTATCAAAAGCGTTTCATCATTTTTCAGCTCTTTTAGGCTTTTTACTATCGTATGAAAGCAGTCCCAGTTTCGAGCGGCCTTTCCCGAACCGCCGTATACCACAAGCTCTTCCGGCTTTTCGGCGACCTCGGGATCGAGGTTGTTCTTGAGCATTCGCATGGCTGCCTCGGCATGCCAGTTGTTGCAGGTCAAACTGGTGCCGCGGTCTGCTTTTACGGGTGTATATTCGGTTGAGGTTTTCGTGGATGTATCTGACATAGCAAAAACTCCTTTATTTTTCGTATGTAGTATATCAAGGTATATAGAGCGGGGCTTCAAAGTCAATAAAAAGTTGACTTTGGCCGTTTATTGCGGAATATTGGAGTGATGGAAAAAGCCAACTACGGAAAATTGAATATTCTGGCGGCCGGACTCGGTATGGGGCTTTTTGGAGTTTGTTCCATTGACAAAGAGGTCGAGCGTTTCCATAAGGATATCCGTGAACGGGCTCGAAGTTTGGATTATGCCATTTGCATGGGGCTCCCCCTTTCCCGCGAAATCTTCGAGACCATAACTGACGGCCCCAATGATATTTATAAAACACATTACCGTCAGGCCAACGCCATGCTTGATAATGCAACTTTTATGCTTTCAAAAAATATCGAATCGCAGGGATTCCGTGCCCTGCCGATACCGGCCTCATTCACGGTTGACGAGAAGATGCAGACCGGGCATCTCTCGCACAAATGGCTGGCGGAGAAAGCGGGTTTGGGATGGCGCGGCCGCAACAACCTTCTTGTTACAGAAAAATTCGGCTCTGCTGTGCGGCTTACAACGATCCTGACCGATATGCCGCTGATGACGAATACGCCGGTTGAATTCGGATGCGGCGACTGCTATGACTGCGTCGCCGAATGTCCTGCCGAGGCTCTGGGTGAGATGCCCTCGGATTATAATTTCGATCGATGTTACTCGCAAATTTTAAAATACTCACGCCGCAATAATTACGGATTGATGATATGCGGCCATTGTATCAAAGCATGCTTACCAAAAACAAAAAGGAAATGACCGAGGTCAAGCTATTCTGCGGATTGATCTACCGCGATCTTGATCTCCTGCGCGAGGCCACACGTCTGCTTACGAAGGCCTTTGGCCCGCTCGACAACGAGAGCGGTATCTATGATTTCGATCATACCGAGTATTATCAATCGGAGATGGGTACGAATCTGATTCGCAGGTTTATCTCATTCGAGGAACTGGTCGAACCGACCCGTCTGGTAAATATCAAGGCAAAGACAAACGAGATAGAGAAAAAGCTGGCTGACAGGGACGGCGACAGCTTTAAAAGAAATATCAATATCGATCCAGGGTATATGGAGCTTTCCAAAATAGTCCTGGCCTCAACCAAAAATTATTCTCACAGGATTTATATGGGCAAGGGCATCTTTGCCGAGGTTACCTTGATTCGCAAAAATAATAAGTTCAAATTCCTGCCCTGGACCTACCCCGACTATGTCCACCCGATAGCGCTTGTTTTTTTCGAGGAAACGCGGACGATCTTAAAAAATCAGATTTCGGAATAGATAAAAGCGCAGGTTCACAGCCTGATTGTAAACCAGGTCAAGAACCTGCGCTACTTGCCATAAATTGTCTACTTCCCTCTGATCAGCCGAACATCCTCGCTGATCGGAAAGGCTTCCTCTGAATACTGCTTCACGAACTCTTGTAGATCCAAAGTCGAAGCGGTCAAGACAATCATATCATCTCTTTTTTCATGCTTCAGATCAGCCCGCCCATTCTCAAGATTCTTCTCCAGCCATTCCAGATCAAACAGCCCAATCCAGAGCGTATCCCGATCTCGACCGGTCGTGTTATCCATGGTGATATTAATCCGGTAAAATGAATGGGTCGGCACCAGGTGCAGGTTGTAAAAATCATCCCTATCTTCCGGCTCTCGCGGGAAGAAATCCAAATATCTTTTTCCCCCGATCTCAGACATCACGACATCAAACTCCGCCGCGGGTTCGGTATTGATATCATGCTCCTTGAAAACTTCGAGATGGTACGAGTCTATTCCGCGCCGGCTGAAAGACCAGACATCCCCTCGCGGTTCATCCGGATCATACCACATCCCCAGCAAATCACTATCGAAAACAACATCTTCGTCGGTATATAATTGGTGCACCGAGGTGGGAAGACATCCCGCTATAAAAGCTGTGGCAATAATTATCAAAAAGATATTCCAATACTTCATATTACGCTCCATCTTTTAATTTAAATCCCGGTTTATACTCATCTTTGATGTCCTGCTCAATCGATTTGCGGCTCTTTTTGCTGGACTCCGGCATAAGGCATACCGCCACAAAAACATCCTCGGAACCGGCACGCACAATCATGTCATTCTTGCGCTGTCGATACCAGGGATAGGCCATGAACGACGACAGATTCCCGGACTCATCGATATATACTATGCGATACCTGTCCCCATTCTCTTTTATGATCACCGCAAAAACTCCCGGCTCGGAGGGCGGCTGCCAGCTATCCAGATCATAGGGGCCCTCAAGGCAGTTGTTGAATGCCGCCTTCAAATTTCCCCATTCCACAGTTGAGGGATCGCTATCGGCAATTTTATCTTCCGATTTAAAAATATCTGTGGTCAATGCCAGCGCAAGTACTACAATTGCAGCCGCCGCAAACACAAATGCCGCCGCCGGCCTGAACACGAATATCCGCCTGACACTGTCTTTGGAGCGCACCCTGGCCTTGATATCATCAACATCCGCCATAACCTGTGAGGAAAAATCCGAGGGCAAATCTGCGGGGTTATCATCCGTAATAGCATCACGTACAATTGTCTTTGCCGATTTCATTTCATCAAGCTCAGCGGCACATCGAGAGCAATGCTGTATATGTTTCAGCAGTTCCTCATAGTCGTCATTCTCAAGCTCGCCGCCGACATAAAGAGCGATCTTTATCCTGGCCTCATCACATTTCATATCTATTACTCCTGATTATTTTCCCTCGAATAAATCCGGGTATTTTGCCTTAAGAAGCTGCTTGATCTTAATCCGCGCCCGTGCCAGATGCACACGAATCGTTCCCGGCTTACTGCCGAAAATCTCCGCGATCTCATCGGTGGTAAAACCCTCGAAATCCCGAAGAACAAGAACCACACGTTGATGCTCGCTCAAATCGGGCAGACAACCTCGGATAAAATCGATTCTCTGCTTTTGCTCAGTCTCAACATCCGGCCCGGCGGATTTGACTTCGGCCGTATTCACATTGACTTCCCGGCTCCGCCAGCGGCCGCGTTTGCGCAAGCAGTCGATCGACTGGTTCAGCGTAATTCGATAGAGCCATGTCGAGAGCTTAAACTGCGGATCGAATATTTTGAGAGCCTTATACAGCCTCAAAAATACCTCCTGGGCAATATCACGGGCATCCTCTGATGAGCCGGTGAATCTATAAGCGATCGAATTTATTCTGGCGGCATACATATTTACAATCTCCTCAAACGATCTCATATCACCGTCAATCGCCCGTGCAATCAACTTCGAATCCGAGCTTGTGCCGGCTTTCAACCGGCCGTTAGCTTGTTTCAAAACCTCTCCATCCAATTTGACTGTCTATACGAAATCTTCCGGATTTGCGCTTACAGCACAAAGGAATTCCTTTTGCTTTTTCTCATAACACATTATAAGTCATTGCATTCGATTTGCAGTATAAAATTCAGGCTGGCCTATTCTGTATGGTAGTGTTGATGATTTGTTTTCAGGCCGAATTTTTATATATTGGCTTGTTATCATAAGTTCAATCCATCAAAAGAGATTTGTGCATCCATGGCGTCGTCTGAAGATAGTGTAAGAGTAAAAAACACGAAAGGCATTTCCGGATTATACTGGAATTATATTATAAGAGCCTACGACTCAATTTCCGGCAAAGCTGGCGACTTCTTTCATAATCTGAGGATGACCGAAAATTTGATAATGATAATCCTGGCGATTATCATTGGCGCTCTGGCAGGTTTGGGAGCAGTGGGAATTCGCGCCCTGATAAAAGAAATCTCGCACTTCTTTTTCTCCGGTCCCGGCACTCTTCTCGAAAACATGGCCAACACTCCCTGGTACCTGAAGCTCATGATCCCCGCTCTGGGCGGCTTAATAGTCGGCCCGATAATACATCTGTTCTCACAAGAGGCCAAAGGCACCGGTGTACCGGAGGTTATGCAGTCGGTGCTTTTGAAGGGCGGCGAGATGCGTCCCAGGGTAGCCTTCATAAAAACTATCGTCTCCACTATCACCATGGGCTCGGGCGGCTCGGTTGGACGCGAGGGACCGATCGTGCAAATCGGCGCCAGCCTGGGATCAACTATCGCGCAGTTCTTCCACATCTCCACCAATCGTATGAAAACCCTTGTGGGATGCGGCGCGGCGGCCGGAATTGCGGCGGCCTTCAATGCTCCGGTGGCGGGGGCGCTGTTTGCAGTCGAGATTATTCTGATGGATTACGCTGTGGCCAAATTCTCGCCTATCGTTATATCCTCGGTAATGGCGACTGTGATCTCACATGCCTTCGAGGGCGACTTCCCGGCCATGATCGTGACGGGAGAGCACTACCTGCACTCGATATGGGATATCTCGATCTACTTCATACTCGGAATACTGTGCGGCCTGGCTTCCTTTATCTTCATCCGAACTCTCTTTCACTTCACCAATATCTGGGAAAACCGTATCAAAATGCCGCCATACCTTAAGCCCGCCCTGGGCGGTCTTTCAATCGGTATAATCGCGCTATTCTTTCCGCAGATAATGGGAGTCGGCTATGATTCGATCAACCTAATACTACTATCAGAGGAAATGCCCTACATGGGCCTCGGCTCCGACTGGATTAACTCACTTCTTGGAAACCAAACCTTCTGGCTCATGGCGCTTCTTCTGGTATTCATAAAGACCTTCGCAACATCAATGACACTCGGCTCAGGCAGCTCGGGAGGAATATTTGCACCGTCGCTATTTGTCGGTACAATGCTTGGCGGAGCATTCGGATACCTGGCACACCAGATACTCCCGGGAGAGACTGCAACCGCGGGAACATACGCATTGATAGCAATGGGCGGTCTCGTGGCCGGTACCACACGCGCACCGATTACCGCTATCTTAACGGTTTTCGAACTCACCAAGGAAACAAGTATAATCCTGCCTCTTATGATTACCTGTATCCTCAGCACAATCATGTCGGGCAAATTCTCGACCGAATCGATTTATACTTTGAAGCTGATGATGAAGAATATAAATATCAAAGAAGGCCGCGAGATCGATATAATGAAGACACTCAATGTCCGCGATCTTTATTCTAAAAACTTCATCTCATTTCCTCATGATACAGATTTCAACCGTATCGTAACCACACTGATTGCCAAAGAGCTGCCGTTCGTTTCGGTACATCACCGAAGCACCGGCAATTATCTCGGGATCATCTCTTCGCATGCTATCAAGGATGTTATGTTCGAGAAGGAGACCTTAAAAGATTTGATGATAGCTCAGGATATTATTGAGAATGATATACCGCATATTCATCTTGATGAAAACTGCGCCAATGTTGTCAAAAAAATGAGGCAGAGCAAACTGGATGTGCTTCCGGTACTGGAGGCAAAAAATCATAAACGCCAGATTGGAATTATCTGGCTTCAGGATATTGTCGATGCCTATGAGCGCGAGATGGAACTTCTGGATATGACCTCGAACCTTGCCAAAAAGATCAGCCTGGCAAATATCGACAGCGATGTACGTTTCATGGAGGGCTACATCATCACCGAGATACCCGCGCCTTTAAAATTTCAGGGCAAATCAATCCGCGAACTCCAGATCAGGCAAAAATACGGTGTGGATATTTTATCGATTAAAAGCACAACCAAAACCGGAAGACTGTTGACCGCTATTCCTCAGGCCGATTATGTGATAAAGAAAGACGACAGACTGATAGTGGCTGGACGTTTTGACGGCATCAACCAGCTCAAGATTCTAGAATAACAAAAAATAAGAAAATATCATTCTGAGGGAGCGTAGCGATTGTAAATCCAGCCACTGATGGACCGAAGAAGCTTTAACGAATCAAAGGGTCCTGTAGGTCAAATCTCTCTGAGATTTGACAATTTTTTGTGATGTCAAATGTCACAGATGATCATACAAAAAACCCCACCGCTTGCGCAGCAGGGCACCCAAATTCATATTTGTTCAATGCCTTACACCTGCTGTTCCATCAGACGGCTTATCGAACCATACCACTTATCATTCAGCTCCGACAATTCCAGATCAATCAAATCATTGATAACCAGCTTTTTGCCCTGCACATGCCCTATGAAACTGTAGTCAATCCCGGCACCCTTCAAGCGCTTTTCAACTGCGTCGTTGTTTTTGGGATCGATAGAAATGAGAAATCTCGACTGGCTTTCCGAAAAGAGGAAAATATCCGGTCTTAAATCCATCCCGATATCAATCCGGCAGCCGATCTGATTTTCCCGATCCATAATACAGCATTCGGCCAGTGCAATGCCAAGTCCGCCCTCTGCCAGATCATGGCACGATTTGACCAGCCCGGCCTTTATCAGTTCAAGCGCCGCTTCCTGATTTTTCTGCTCATAATCCAGATCAAGTTCGGGCACATCGCCCTTAATCAAATCATGAATAACTCTGATATATTCGCTGGCGCCGATTTCATTATGAGTTCTGCCGATCAGGATAACAGCATCTCCCTCATCCTTGAAATGAGAGGTCATACGATGGTCTATATCCTCTAATATGCCCATCATTCCAATAGTCGGCGTTGGATAAACCGCTCTTCCGCCGATCTGATCTTCATTATAGAAGCTTACATTTCCGCCGGTTACCGGTGTATTGAACTTGCGGCAGGCTTCGCCCATACCCATCACCGCCTCATAGAAGCACCAGAACATCTCCGGCTTATACGGATTACCGAAATTCAGGCAGTTGGTAATTGCCGCAGGCTTTGCACCCGAGGCGACCACATTTCGTGCCGACTCCGAAACTGCAATCATAGCGCCCCTGTGAGGATTAATATAACAGTAACGACCGTTGCAGTCGGTGCTGAATGCAAGGCCTTTTCTTGTCTTTCTCACACGCAATACGGCGGCGTCTCCGCCGGGGAAAACAGTAGTACTGGTACGAACCATATGATCGTACTGATGATAGATCCAGCCCTTATTGGCGATAGAGGGCGCGGATAAAAGGTTCAGCAGGGTCTGGTTGAGATCATCCGGCTGTGGAACCGAGTCTGCATCAAAGTCGCGGATTTCATCCAGATACGACGGCCGCTTTCTCTCGCGTTCATAAACAGGCGCTCCACCGCCCAGCACAAGATCATAGGCGGGCACTTTGGCCACAACCTCGCCATTTTGGCTGACTGTCACCAGGCCATCATCGGTAACCTCGCCTATCTGCAAAGCGGGCAGTCCCCATTTCTTGAAGACTTCCTGCAGTTCATCCTCGCTGCCCTTCTTGCCGACTACCAGCATCCGTTCCTGGGATTCGGAAAGCATGATCTCATAGGGAATCATACCCTCTTCACGCACCGGGACCTTTGAAATATCGATCTTCATACCGGCTCCACCGCGGTCCGACATCTCGGTCGTAGAGCAGGTGATCCCGGCCGCGCCCATATCCTGCACACCAATAACCAGCTCTTTTTTAATAATTTCCAGCGTTGCCTCGAGAAGAAGCTTTTCGGTGAACGGATCACCGATTTGTACTGAGGGCCTTTTGGATTCCGTCTTCTCGGAAATTTCCTCCGAAGCAAACGTTGCGCCGTGAATACCGTCACGCCCTGTCGATGATCCCACTATAAAGACTGGATTGCCGGTGCCTTTGGCGGTACCGGATACGATTCCATCCGATTTGACTATTCCCACCGCCATTGCATTGACCAGGGGATTCCCAAGGTAGCAGTCATCGAAATATATCTCACCGCCGACTGTGGGCACACCGAAGGAGTTGCCGTAATCGCCGATTCCCCGCACCGCGCCGTCCAGAAGATAACGTGCACGCGGATGCTTCAAATCGCCGAAACGAAGTGAGTTCAAGGCGGCAATCGGACGCGCGCCCATGGTGAAGATGTCGCGCAGGATTCCGCCGATACCGGTTGCAGCGGCCTGATACGGCTCGACAGCGGTGGGATGATTGTGGCTTTCGATCTTGAATACCACCGCCAGGCCATCCCCGATATCCACAGCCCCGGCATTCTCCTCACCTGCCTTGGTCAGAAGCGCTCCCCCCTCGCGAGGGAGGGTTTTCAGGACGGCAATCGAATTTTTATAGGAACAGTGTTCCGACCACATGACCGAGAAAATGCCCAGCTCGGTATAATTGGGCACCCGTCCCAGTATTTCCACCATGCGGTTGTATTCTTCTTCGGAAAGACCGTGTTGAAGGCCAAGTTCCAGATTTACTTCAGGTTCTTTCATCGCATTCTCCTCGAGTAAAGAGAACAATTATACAAATTCCGCCCCGATGTCAACCAAATCTTTGCCCCAAAGTAAAAAGGCCGTCCAGTCTCTGGACGGCCTTTACATAATCCGTTATGTTTTAGTATTCCGCTCCAAGCGAGAAATAGTATCGCGGACTTGATGTCTTATCCAGATCGGTTCGCCAGGCGGTATCGAATCTCAAAAGCAGGAAGCCCAGATTCACACGAGCTCCCCAACCGAATGCTGCTTTGATATGATTGAGACGGTTCTTATCACCGCTTCCACCCTTAAACTCGGTGTTCACATCCCAGGCCGCGCCCATATCCCAGAAAAGCGCACCTTTGATACGGCTGAGAAATATGGGCAGGGGGAATCGCGTAACCAGATAATCAACCAGCGGGAACCTCAATTCGATATTGGTCAGGAAGAACTTCTTTCCACCGATTTCGTAATAGTCGTAACCTCTCAAAGGTGTAATAACTTCTGAGAAGTAAAGATTGTCTACGTTGTAAATATTCTGATCGACATTGATATTCTTGATCCAGTTGGTATTGCCGCCCAGAAAGAAACGCTTGGGGTTGGAGCCGCCGGAAATCCCGCCGGCAAAACGCAGCGCGGTCGAAATCCGGCCGCCCAGAGGTATATACTTCCTGTAATCGATACTGGTCGACCAGTATGAAATCGAACTGTTGTATATATCAAGAGTTCTTTCCAGCTTCAGTTTATAACGCGTGCCGTCGAACGGCCCGGTGATACCCCAGAGCACATTATCGAAAACGTACGAAAGCGTGGCGGTTGTATTTTTATTGTATGAATCGTCGTAAGGCGGATCATAATACTTACGGTCGATATACAGATGCGAGAAATCGAGCTGTAAACGCCTGAATGTGCTGAACGGGTACGCCGCCGAGAACATCGCACCGTAATAACGGTCTGAGAATAACCGGTCTATGGCATCGATGTAATAATATTTTGTATGATAAATTCCCCCGCCCCAGTCGATACGATTCGTGTTATTCAAATAGTAAACCTGGAAATTGGTCTGATCAATCGTGTTCACAAGATCAGTGAAGACCAAAAACTGATGATTGCCAAGATAATCGGAAATCACCATCACCGACTGACCGCGCAGTCCGAAGAATGTATCGTAGGATACGCCTCCGGCCACGAAATCTGGGGTGAACTTGGTCTTATAGTCCTTCACCTCATATTCGCCGTTATCATTCATACCATAAAGAGAATCGCGCTCGGCCTGAGCAGAATCCGGATTGAAATCGACATCGGCAGAATCCGAGGGCAGGGGACTCATTGCATTTGTCCCGGAACGGAAGACATAGTCACCATACTGCACGGGAGTTTCCTCTTCCTCCTCATCCTCTGCCTCTTCCGATTCACCTTCCCCGATTTCCCCTTCTTCGCCGGTTTCAGCCGTTGCAGTGTCGCTTTCGACATATTGCTCTTCTTCCGCCGCAAGATCCTGAGTTACGAATTCCAGAGGCGCACTCATCTCTCCCTTGTAAAGGGCGGTCTTCTCGAGACCCTCCGGCGAATCCGCGGTCGGCTTTATCTTGGTCAAAAGGAAAATATCATAGCCGCGATTGTTGAAGCTCGAAAATGCTATCTTATCACCTTTGGGCGACCAGTGCGGCGACTTAATATCAGTCAGCACATCGGTTACCGGGAAAAGATCGCCTTTCTCGAGGTCCTTCACATACAGGTTCATGATGCCGTTATAATCGGCAGTAAAGGCCAGCTTCTTGCCGTCGGGTGACCATGTCGGACTGCGCTTCTGATCTTTGCCGCGAGTCACGGGCACGATTTCATCGGTAGCCAGATCGTAACGGAATATATTGTAAACACCGTATTCGAAATCCAGAATTTCCGGATCTATCATAGGATTATCCGGATAACGGTCCGAGGAAAATACGACATAACGGCCGTCCGGTGAAAACGAGGCTTCGGTATCATCGTAGAAATCATTTGTCAACTGTATCAATTCCTCTGTCTCGACATCGATCATATAAAGATCATTCTGGCCGTTTTTAAGCCCGGTGAATACGATCTTGTTCGAATCGGCGCCGCCCCAGTTCGGATTGACGATGCTAACGAATTCACCCTTCAGCTTCTTGATAATATCTTCTTCGTCCAGATCATATATTCTTAATTGATCCTCGCCATGTGTTTTCGACACGAAAACCAGATTCCTGCCATCGGGCGAGAACGATATTCCGGATACGAAGGAATGCAGCGATTCGATATCGGCTGAACGGCTGCTCTTGACCAGTTCCTCCAGAATCTCACCATCCACCGTTGAAATCAGCACAATTTCTGTATAGCCGTTTCTATCGGTGAAGATCGCCATCTTATCACCTGTAGGAGCAATCACCGGCTTCTCGTTATAGTATGAGCCTTCCTCTTCATGATCTGTCAGACGCTTCGAGAATTCCTCGGCCTCTTTACGCTTGGATAGCTCCGGCCAGTAAATTCGCCTGCAGTATTTGGCAAAATCTTCGTCAAACTCCTCGGTTTCGAGCCCCAGGGTTTTCTTGATAGCCTTGGTCATGCTCAGGTACGATTTGCCCTTGAAAAGGAGTTCAGAGATCTTCTCCTCGCCGTATTTATCGGCGATATATATCATCATCAAGTGCCCCTGCTTATAGGCCTGGTATCCGCCTATGTAATCCAGGGGCAAAATGTAATCGTTGATAGTTGCATCACGCATGAACATATCACCGAATACATCCCATCCGAGTCGGGATGAATACTCGGCGAATCCTTCGGCATACCACAGGGGTAACTGGAAAAGCGCTCTGCGCGAGAACATCGATCCGATTGCACCGCCGTAAAGAAGATCGTATGTAAAGGCATGCGTCAGCTCATGGTGAAGAACATGCCGAAAATCCTCATAGGAGCCGTTGAATGGAAAGACCATGCGGTTTTTAAACGCCTCGGTAAAACCACCAACACCTTCCGGCAGAATCTGAGCTATGATATTGGTCTGCTGGAATTCGTTTGGCGCATTGTAAAGAAAAACCGGGAAACGGTTACGCGGCCAGTATTTCATTTCCTCGGCCACCATTTCGTAAGACTTTTCCATCTCTTCAGCAGCGAACTTGGCCATTTCCAGTTGATCGGCATAAAAGTAAATATCGAAATTCGGCGTCTGAATATATTCCCAGTCGAAATCCCGATACTGGACCTTATTCTTGCCGAAATATACCTCCTGGCTCAAGCCGGAGCTTGTCAGCAGTACTCCCAATATAAGCGCGGGCAATAGAATCTTGAGTACTCGCATAATAAACCTCATCTATCTTAAATTAGTCTTTTACTCTCTCGATGTCCGCGCCAACCGCGGCCATACTTTCCTCGAGGTTTTCGTATCCTCTGTCTATATGATAAACTCGTTTTATTTCTGTTTCATCTTTGGCCGCAAGGCCCGCCACGACCATAGCCGCGCCCGCCCTGATGTCGGACGCCATAACATTGGTTCCCGAAAGGCTTTCCACACCCTCTACAGCAGCCGTATCGCCTGAAATCGTTATCCTGGCGCCCAGACGAATAAGCTCCATAGCATGCGAGAAACGGTCCTCGAATATCGTCTCCCTTATCCTGCTTGTACCTTCTGCAATCGTGGCCATCGCCATCAGGCAGGCCTGCAAATCGGTCGGAAATCCCGGATAGGGAATAGTGACAATATCAACCGCTTTTAATCGTTTTGGCGCTCTTATAGTAAGTCGGTTGTGATTGGATTCTATTACACAACCCATCTCATTAAATTTCTGTATGACTATTCCAAGATGAGACGGGACAACGTTTTCCAGGTTCAGTTCTCCCCCGGCAGCAGCGGCCGCAGCCATAAGAGTCCCTGCTACAAGACGGTCGGGGATCGGTTTATGTTCAACCGCTGTAAGTTTTTTTACGCCTTTTATAGTAATCGTTGCCGTTCCCGCACCCTCAATCGAAGCGCCCATACTGTTCAAAAAATTGGCAACATCCACGACTTCGGGATCCATGGCCGCATTAATAATCGTTGTCGTGCCCGACGCAGTAACTGCGCCCATCATGATATTTTCGGTTCCTGTATGTGAAGGACGGTCGAAGCAAAAGGCGCCGCCGTCGAGACGATCACATTCCGCAATCACATAACCCGCATCCTCTATAACCGTCGCGCCGAGCTTCTTGAAGCCCTTGATATGCAAATCGACAGGCCGCTGCCCCAGCGAACATCCGCCCGGAAGCGAGACCTTGGCCTTGCCCATTCGAGCCAGAATCGGGCCCAAGACCAGAAATGACGCCCTCATCTTGCTGACCAGCTCATACGGAGCCACATAATCGGTCAGATTTTCCGCATTTATAACCACGGCCTTCTCTTTCTTATCCCATGCGATCTTGCAGCCAATAGCCTCCAGAAGCTGCAAAATCGTCCTGATATCCCGTAAATCGGGAATATCGTGAATAATTGATTCGCCCTTATCGGCAAGAATAGAAGCGGCCAAAATCGGTAGAACGGAGTTTTTTGAGCCGTTTACACGGAGATGACCCTCTAATCTACGGCCTCCCCTGATTCTGAATGCATCCATAAGTCCCTTCCAGTTCTTTTAACGAGATTACTCCCCGGCAGTTCCCTTTATTACAGGCTCGCAGGCCGTTTGCTCACAAGCCCATACAGTTAAACAAACCATTTTATGAATGTTCAAGAAAAAACGCAAACTCTCAATATCCTACCCTTATGATTACGAAAAAATTACTGTTTTGATCCATATATAAGACAACCCCATAAAAAAATACTTTCAAAAAAAATCATCCTGAACTATACTCAAATCATGTCAGTCCTGTTTATTTCCGATATCCATCTGGGCGAAAGCTTCCCGGAAAGGGAAAAGATCAAAAAGCAAAAATTATTTGCTTTCCTGGAAATGGCCTCTGAAAAAGCTGACCGATTATTCGTGGTAGGCGACCTTTTCGACTTCTGGTTCGAGTATAATCACGCTGTCCCCAAGGGACATCTCAATATCATCCTGAAACTTGCACAGCTTGGGCAAGAGGGCGTAGAATTATCATACATAACCGGCAATCATGACTTCTGGCTGGGCGATTTTCTCTCCAGTGAAGTCGGCTTCAAAATCTACCGCGACCAGATAGATATCGAGCTAGACGGAAAACGGGTGCATATTATTCATGGTGACGGCCTTGCCAAAAACGACCGCGCCTACAGAATCATGAAAAAGATATTCCGCAATCGCTTCAATATCTTTCTCTACCGTCTTCTGCCGCCCGATATCGGAATCCCCTTTGCCAAATTCATCTCCGGCAAATCCCGCGGGCATACCCAGAAACGTCCCAAAGAATCTTTCCTGCATGAATACCGGGAATACGCACGGTTGAAGCTGGAGGACTGCTTTGACGCTGTTATAATGGCGCATACGCATGTGCCGGAGGAGATTTCATTCGAAAAGGGAATCTACCTCAATACTGGAGACTGGGTGGAAAATTTCACCTACGTGGAATATTCGGAAGGGCGGTTTGAGTTGAAGAAATGGCAATGATCAGTCTGTTTTCCCTGACGCCGCCGCTTTGACTGCCGTCTCACCCGAGGCAAAGATCAATTTCAAATCATCCCTTGCCTCAGGCGGCGAATCAGGCACCGACATAATAGTACCCCTGACTTTACCCATACTCAGAAAATCACTTAATGACATCCCCGCCGGAAGTATCTGGCAGCCATAATCGACCAGAGTAGAGAGCGACTTTTTCTTGATGCCCTCGGAAAGATCATCTTGTGTCAGGGGCGAGATATAGCAGGAGGCATGTTTTCGTAGATGTTTTCCGCGAGCCTGATCTGCAATCGATTTCAGCATAACGGCTGAACCTCCGCAGGGGCCGCCTATAAATACCGTGTCGGGACGAATCGAATCGAGGCTTCCCGCCTCACGGGAGAGACAAAGACTGCCCTCAGGAAAGATATAATTCACGAGGCCTACCGAATTCAACAGAAATTCCGACTCGTAATGCGCCTTGCGGTCAGAGAAAAATATCTTATCCTGCACCTTGGTTTTTTGCGCCAAAGATTTGCGGGTGGATTCGTCGAAAAGACAGAACACAGATTCGGCTCCCGCGAGATGAGCCATATAACAGAGAGCCATCTTATCCTCGCCCGAGAGCTTCTCCACTCCCGCGCCTGAAAATTCTATCATCTTTCCCCTGAAAGAATCATACGGCAGATTAACGAAGAAAAATCCCAAAAGATCAACCACCGAAAGCCCCTTGGGAATTCTCCCTGATACGGTAACTTTAATTGCCGGCGGCACAACCAGCTCCATCTGCCCCTCCAGCGCCGCGGAGGCCAGTTTTTCATCAACATTCACAACTGCCGCAGAAAAGGCGCCCAGGGCATGAATTTCCGGCAGTGCAGTTGCGATCAACTGATTAGGCTTAACCTGCCCCTTATTCAAAATATCAAAATGCCCCTCAAGCAGGCGGGCGGATTTACCGGCCGGCAAGTCCACACTGGAAAAACCGTCCGACTTATACCACCAGCATTTTTTCTCTATCTCCGGATCGAGATCGGTATCCGCAAGATACGCCGGGAGGATCATCAAATCCGGTTCTATCCTGACCGCATCCCCCGGCTGGACAGTCTGCTTTCCGCAGGCGCTTGCCAGTATTTTCTGATAGGCGGTCTGATAATATTCAACATATACTCCATTGGTGCCAAGTTTGGTCTCCCAGCCGAAACTGAGTTCAAGCTGTTCCAGTTTAAGAGCCTGTGGCTTTTCCTTGATACCGTATTTTCTACGCCAGCTATAAAATGCCGCCTTGGAAATTCCCAGTTCACGGCCACAATGAAAATCATCGCCGTAACGCTCCCAGAGCTCCCGAATCTGGGATTCGGAATACTTGGCAAAGCTTGGCTTCGGGATTCCCTTTTTGCGCCTCCAATAGCCCACCAGATATTCAGGAATTCCGCCCAGCGCCTCACCGATCTTTTTATCCGTACGATAAATCTTCTGGAGCTTCAAAAGCTCCTCTTTGGTCGGCATTTTCACAGGTCAATTTCCTGAAACGGTTTTAAGAGCTGCTTGTAAACTGTTGGAAGCGAAACAGAAACTACTCTCGTATTTCCGATTACCGAAAGAAAATTGGTGTCCCCGTGCCAGCGCGGGACTATATGCTGGTGCAGATGGCCGGGCACTCCGGCGCCGGATTGATGTCCCAGGTTTATTCCGATATTCAGTGAATGCGGCCTGAGCGTCATCTTCAGAATTTTTACCGCCCGCTGAGTCTGGTGCATAAGCTCTTCCGTAGTTGCTTTGGGGAGCTTTTCAATATGCGCTAAATGCCGCTTGGGAACCACCATAAGATGCCCCGAGACATAGGGATACCGATTCATGATGATAAAAACCCTTTCGCCCCGATAAAGTACATAATTTTGCTTATCCTTGTTTTCTTTGAGAATTCTGCAGAATAAACAACCCTTTTCCTTGGGGCCGAGGATATATTCCTCTCTCCATGGTGCGTACATCTTTTTTTCCATAAAAGCATAATAAAAAATAGGCAGGCTTTTAGCAAACAAAAATAAAGCCCGGAATACGCAGTCCCTTTACGGGCAGTAATTTCCGGGCTATTCACGAAGTTGTTTGAAATGATTTCTTAATTCATATCTGTCACAAAGTTATGTCTCATGAATATTCAGACATATATAGGCGCCTGATTTATATTGGCCTCGCGACAATCTATTCTCCCGCATCTACTTGGGAACGATCCGTCCGGTGTGATCCCGCTGGAATGTCCTGTGGGCCGGGCTTTTTGCCGCAAGTTTCTCCAGTGCCTCCTTTGGATTAGCTTTCTGCTCGCGTGCCTCGATCTTCTGTTCAACCACCGAGGGTTCCTTTTCTTTGGGCTTTTCCGGACGATTTTCCTTTGTAATTTGAAGCTCGGTGGCTTTCCTGGGCTTGGATTTGACTTCGCCTTTGATCAGCAAATCAGGCTTCAGCGATTTTTTCTCGGCTTTCTGCGGATTGAGAATACTATTTTTTTGTAAAGGCGATGCTGCAAAACCGCCTTTTACCGGTGGGGTATTACCGATATTCATTAATTCACCTCCGTTTTCCACTATTTTGGAATTATTAACACAAATTACATGCCATGTCTCATAAGCATTTAATCACATTCTTAGAACGCCCTGCAAACTGCATGAATGAGGGCATTTAATATTGCGCAAAATTTCAATAGGACGAAAGAGCGCAAATCATCGTAGAATAAATGCATAAAATTATGTTGGATGCTGTCAATTTTAATGGGCACAATCCCATATATTTAGCCTGCGATCAATCCCGAACCGAACATATTGGAATGGATTTATCGAATTGGCATATAAAGACTTAGCTTTCAAGCAAGGATTCCGGACAGGACGGCATTCGGCTTGCTTTATACATTTTATGCACACAAAGGAGTGTTTTTTTATGGGCATTTCCATCATGAACAACGTTGGTGTTATGAACACCATCCGAAACATCTCCACCATCCAGCGCTCGCTTTATAAAGCGGGTACGAAGCTGTCATCGGGTTTGAAAATCAATCAGGCCTCCGATGACCCGGCTGGACTGGTGATTTCGGAGCGAATGCGTGCCCAGATAGGATCTATTGCCCAGGAACTGGCTAACCTGGACAGCAACATTAACATGAGCAACACCGCCGACCAGGCCATGACCGGCCTGGAGAGCAAGCTTGTGGAATTACGTGAGCTTGCTCTGGGCGCCGCTGATTCGGCCGGCAATGATGCCAACACATCAGCCGCCTATCAGGATGCCGCTCAGAATGTTGTGTCCTCGTACAACAGGATTGTTGAAACATCATCCTTTGGTAGTCAAAAACTACTGGATGGGTCCGAGGGTTCGGTTACGAATGTCGATAAGCTTGCGGATATCGACCTGTCGTCCCCGGAAAAAGCCGCTGAAACGGTTGAGCGAATCGATGATGCTCTGAACGAATTAAGTCAGAAGCATGTCGAGGTAGGCGCCAACACGCAGAACTACATGGTATCCTTCCGCAACAATCTGGAGGTTTCCCAGAATAACCTGGTGGCGGCGGAATCCGCTATCAGAGATACCGACTATGCCATTCAACAGACCAACTTCATCAATCTCCTGCTTCAGGAGAAATCGGGGATGGCTGTTCTGGCGCAGGGCAATCTGCAGGCGTCTACAGTCTTCGGACTTATGAGCCTATAGGATTTCAGGCTGCCCCTGGGCAAAACCAAAATGCGGGGCAAGCATGAAAACCGACTGAGTATTCCGATTGTCGCTTAAGACATAGGACCTATAGGAAAAGATAAAGGGAATCCGGTAAGATGGGATGCGAAAGCATCCCATTTTTTATTAAACTTTCCAGGGCAGATTTCATATATAATAAGTAAGGATATTCTATGGAAAGTATAAGCTCCGATTTCGACATATTCGCCCGGGGAATTCTGGACTCGCTTTTATTGTTTCTGGTAATACCCTTTTCGATCCCGACCTTTATCGGCTATCATCTCCTGGCGCTCAAACGAAACAAGCATGCCGGCATAGCCTTCATCTTCAGCTTCCTGATTGCGCTCGTATATATCGCCTGGATCGGCTTTCTGCCAACGCTGGTCATATTTTTCTATATATCGATCTTTTATCTCCTGGTAATGGGGCCGTTTTGGCTGCTGGATAAGCTGATCAAATGGTATGAGAATAAATATATTTACGATAAGTACAAAAAATACCTGGCCGATAAAAAGCAACAGTCCGATTCAGAGCAACTTAATTCAATCCTTTAAACACAGTACTACAATCCTCTCGATCCCGGAATAATCCTTCACAGTCTCCACTACCTCGTACCTGGTTTCATTTTCCACCAATTCTTTTATAGTATCCATCTGGTCGAAAGCCACTTCCGAAATCAGATACGCCCCCGGCTTCATAAAATCAGGCCCCTCCGAGAACATCTGCCGGATAAGTTCCAGCCCGTCCTCGCCCGAAGTCAAGGCTATCTGCGGCTCGTACTCTCTGATCTGAATATGCAGGCTTTCCAGCTCGCTCTCTTTTATGTAGGGCGGATTGGCAAGTACCATATCGAAGATAATACCCTTGTCTTTAAACGGCGCAAAAAGGCTCCCGGAATAAAACTCGATTCTATCCGCAACCTCATTCAGCTGCGCATTTTCCTTGGCAAGCGATATCGCATCCGGCGATAGGTCGGATGCATAATAATTCTGATATGGATTACAGGAGGCCATCGCTACCGAAATATTCCCCGAGCCGCAGGCAAGATCCAGAATATTCAAATCCCGGCGTCCTTTTATCAGATTCAGCCCCTTTGACACGACGAATTCTGTTTCGGGGCGCGGTATCAATGCGCGCCTGTCGCACTTTAATGGTATCCCATAAAATTCGGTCTCGCCCAGAATATACTGCAAGGGCTCGTTATTCAGTCTACGGTCAATTAAACCCCGAAGCTGAGCGGCATCCTCATCGGAAATCTCACGCCCGGGATCCGTATAAAGCTCGACCTTGCTCAAGCCCAGAACCCTCTCAAGCATCCGCTCAACATTCTGGCGCGGCGCCTCTACCCCGGCAACATCCAGAATCTTATCCGATGAATTTATTAGATCGATTAATTTGACAGGCATATAT
>WJIM01000113.1 GCA_014730285.1 Candidatus Zixiibacteriota bacterium | reverse complement strand
GTTCACAAAGGATCAGATACTGGAGGAGAAGCTGCAACAGGCCTCGGAGGCCGCTTCGCGCGAAGGCGGAATCAAGGAATTTATCGAGGCCGTAGCCTCGCAGGCTCCCGCGCCGGGCGGAGGATCGGTCTCGGCCTGCGCCGGATCACTGGCAGGAGCGCTGGCAGGTATGGTCTGCCGCCTGACAGTCAACAAGAAAAAATATGAAGATGTTAAGGACGAGCTTTCCGAGGTGATGATGAAGGCCGACGGCCTCAAAGAAGAACTATTCAATCTTATTGCTGAGGACGCTAAAGCGTTTGATGATGTTATGGCTGCAATGAAAATGCCCAAGGACACAGAGGCGCAGAAAGAAGAGCGAAACAAGGCCATCCAGAAATCGACAATCAACGCTACCCGCATACCGCTTAAGGTCATGGAGCTCTCATACGAGGCTATAAAATGCTCGCAAATCGTTGCTGAGAAAGGAAATGTCAACTCGCTTTCCGACGCCGGGGTGTCATCTCTGGCCGGAAGAACCGCTGTTATCGGCGCTTATATGAATGTGAAGATCAATATTCCGGGAATCGAGGATGAATCGGTTAAAAATGAAATTCAGGAAAAAGCCGAAAAAATACGCAAAGATGCCGTAGAATTGGCACAGAAGATAGAAAATGATGTTATATCAAGGCTATGAGAAATCCCGTAGATCTTCATGTTCATACTAACTGCTCGGACGGGCTTCTGTGGCCTGAGGCGGTTATCGACTTTAGTATCAAGAATGGCATAAAGTACCTGTCCATAACGGATCATGACACTGTCCAGGCCCATTCCATTTTAGCTAAATATATAGAAGACAAAGATATAACCCTTTTGCCCGGCGTTGAGCTGTCGACTTCATGGAAATCTACTGATTTTCATATTCTGGGATATTATATCAACCTGGAAAATGAGGATTTTCGCAAAAAAATCGACTTTTTTCGCCGGGAGCGTTTAAAAAGGGGAGAAGCAATCGTAAAAAAGTTGAACGAACTTGGGATCGATCTGTCCATGGAGACTGTAAAAAAGGTAGCAGGTCAATCTGTTATGGGGCGGCCGCATGTGGCCGATGCCCTGGTCAAAGAGGAGTATGTTCTGACGCTGGATGAAGCATTTGCACGATATCTCGGTTATCATGCCCCTGCTTACGTCCCCAAGAAATATCTTACTCCCCAGGAGGCGATTGACCTGATACATCAATCCCACGGAGTCGCGATCTGGGCTCATCCGGGACCGGTAGGAAAGGACTATTTTCTTGATGATTTTATCGAAATGGGACTGGACGGTATCGAGGCTTTCCATCCCCTTCACGATATAAGAACCAGCCGTCATTATATTGATCTGGCAAAAAAACACGATATAATATATACAGGCGGTTCCGACTGCCATGCACGACGAGAAAGGATACTTATCGGCACCCAGAAAGTGCCGCACAAATGCTATAAGAGCTTGTTAAAGGTAAAAGAAAAGTATCAATGAATTAGGAGCAACCGTGAATAAAGCAATATTTTTAGCCGCGATATTTTTTACGTTTTTCACATCGACTCTTTTATCTGAACAGTTATCCGCTGAACAGGATGCCGCACTTTACCAGCAGATAATGATCTGGCGCGGTGAGGCGGATATCAGCCTCAGCAGCGACAGTTTGTTAGCTGAAATAGGAAAATGCGGCACCCCCCTTGCAATGTCAGTCGCTCAGCAGGTAAAATATGCCTCGCCGAAAACCCAGCAGGCCTGGCTGGCCTTTTTGAATGAAAGATATGAGGCAGAGGCGCCCGAGACTTATGGTTCCCCCAAGGGTTACTTTCTGATTCATTATGCCACCGAAGGAGTGCATGCCGCAAGAACTGATGAGAACCTTGGCATAAATCCAACAACCGGTGTACCTGAGTATGTGGAAAGCACAGCAGTGATTTTTGATTATGTGTATGAATACCAGATGGACACACTTGGATATGACGATCCTCCGACAGATGACTTCTATCCTGAGGGCGGGGATGCTCGATTTGATGTATACCTTGTGGACCTTGCGACTGTAGGCTGGGGTAATGCTTACGGCGTAACTTTCCCGGACAGGCAGTTTGGAACAGGCGGGCAGTATTCCACCGCGTTTCAGGCCCTGGATAATGATTATTATGAGATAGAAATATATGCTGAGCGTCCTCTGGATGCGGTAAGGGTGACCGCGGGACATGAATTTTTTCATGTAACTCAATTCGGCTATGACGCCCTGGAATTTGAAGATCGGCTGGATCGCCATCACTGGCTTGAGATGTCGGCTGTATGGATGGAAGAGGAAATATATGATGAGGTAAATGACTATTATAACTACCTGCCGGCATATCTTTCATATATACACCGATCTCTTTATACGCATACCCCCGGACTTTATCAATATGGTGCCGTGCTCTGGCCTCAGTATCTGACCGATAAATGGGGCCGTGATATAATCAGAGATATCTGGGATAAATGTGAGGCCGAATTAGGGCCTAATGTTATCGAGAATGGTTTTTCGGATGCAATTGAGCAATTTTCAGGGGGTGAATATACTTTTGGGGAGGCTCTCTCCGAACTTTATATCTGGAATTATTTTACAGGACTTCGTGCAAAGCAAGGCTTTGGCTTTGAGGAGGCCTCCGAGTATATAGATAGCAAAGGAGATCCAATTCAGGTTCCGGACTCCGTAAGAGAGGGAAGTGAATACTTTCATAATATTGTCAGCTTCAACAGCTATCCTTTTGAATTCGATCTCGGCACAGATGAATTCAAATATTTCCCGCAGGGAATGGGTGCTTACTATGTCCGTTTCACCGGCACGGATCAGCTTGATTCAAGCCTTACGATAAATTTTAAGGGCCTGCCAATGGACAGGGTCGCCCGTATAGATTTCGATATTACCTGGAACAATCGCATCGTAGCCTACAATCCACATATACCTACGCAGCCCGTCTATATCGATCCTGAAGTATATGCTGCCGACACATCCGAAATCGTCTTGGAGAAAGATCTCCTTGAGCAATACGATGAAATCGTGCTTGTCTTGTCGCCCTTTGCTATCCCGGTTCCCAATATCGATTATATTGGCCCCTGCACATTTACTTTAAATGTGGCCGATACAGCGGAGCCTATAGAAACCGTTATCATTTCCGATGCTTATCCGAATCCGTATGTGCTCTCACAATCCGGAGGACAGGATCTTTATGTTGAGGTTATGCAGCCTGAACCGCAGCCTATTAAAATGCAGGTCTATACTCTTTCAGGTGAGAAGATTATCGAAAAAGAGGTTGAGACAAACCGCAATAAGGAAATTCTCGGCTGGAACGGTCTTAATGAGGCCGGCGATATGGTTGCATCAGGTATGTATCTCATCTACGTTTCCGCCGGAGATGTCAACAAGGTCCTAAAAGTTGCCGTTATAGAATGACACAGGGTTATACCAAATCCCTTGTATTTACAGCTTTATTTGCCGGGCTGGCATATGTATCGAATTTGTTTATGTTAATCGTGCCCAATGTCTCCCCGGCATTTTTTATTATATTCATGGCCGGATATATCCTCGGCCTTAGATGGGGATTTATATCCGGCGGCCTGGGATTCTTCCTGATATCCTACTTCAGCCCATTCGGCATGGCTATGCTCCCGCTTCTGGCAGTACAGATTTTGGGCGGAGGCATAACCGGTTTGATGGGGGCATTGGCACGAAATATATTCCCGGTCAAACTTAATGATTGGCGCACATATATGCTCTACGGCTTCTGGGGCTTTGCAGCGACATCTATCTATATGGGTGCGGTATCTTTGGCTGATGCACTCCTCTTTGGCCCGTTTCGCGAAAGATTTTTAATAAGTTTGGGCTTTTCAATACTGACAATCGTTTCGAATATAATTATCTTCTCTCTACTGACTCCGTTAAACAAATCCTTGCGGGAGTTTGTAAAGAGGGTATGACTAATAAAAATTCATCATATTTGACATCTTCGTTTCTAACCTTTTTTTTATTTGTTTTATTCACCGCCATTTTGTCTGCACAGCAAACAGAGCCTGAGCCAGGGGCCGAACCGGAGCCTCCCGACACTACTGAAGCTGTGATTACCGATACATTGATCGAAAAACCGATTGAGTATGTCCAGTACCTTGACAGAGATTCGCTAATTCTGCAATCATTACTGCCGCATAGAATAAACAATACGATTTATACCGATAAATTCTCATATTCGGCGGGAGCATCGCTAAGCCCGTATGCCGGTTTCAAGCTCAACCGCAAAGGGCCGTACGGTCAGAAGGAGTTTCTTGTATTCGGTGGCATGCCGGTTCAAAGCTTTGTTCTGGGTGATTTTGTTTTCGACTACGGGCAGTTCGGGCTTCCGGTAAGCGGCCTTACCGACAGCAGGCTGATTGGCTATGAGCAGGCTGCACATATATATTATCCGCTTTTTTCAACATCGGAAGATATCAATGCCGCCTATTGCTTCAGACCGCCCTATCCCGAATCGGGAGCATTGACCAGCGCCTACATGCAGAAGGGCGATTTCGGCTTCTCGAATACTATGGTCAGGTTCGGTGGAAATATCGGCGGTAGGGGGAGGATAGGTTTCACGGCCGGATTCAAGCAGTCAGACGGTTATGTTGACGATCAGGAGAAGGACCTCGAGAATTTTCAACTCTATGGCAATTATCAGCTCAGCGAAAACTACCAGCTTCAGCCCGATTTGCTATTCTTCAACACTGACGACAACCTGCGCTTTCTAAACGAATTCGAAAACTATGAGGGTGAATCCAAAGCAGATTTTGTCGGTCTTTCGATGGCGCTCTCTATGAAGGAACGGCTCTGGCTTCTGGACCGGGCGGCTTTCATCTTTCAGAGGTTCGCTGAATCTGTCAGGGGAGACCATGACAAATACCGGCATGTCTCGCAGATGTACAAGCTTAAGCTGGAAAACTCGATTAATATATCCGACTGGCATACCTATATAGATTTGGAGCCTTTCGTAAAAAGTATCGAGTTTGAACCTGAAGAGACCGATTATGCCGGTCTTAAAGCATCGGGCTTCAGCAGGTATGATCTTATAAAGAACCTCAATATCAATCTCTCTGCAAGTATAACGGTGAGCGAATATGCCGAAAATGATATCTCTCTCGCCGGCGGGCTCAGCTACAGCAAATGCGACTGCCTTATATTATCGGGACAAATTTTTCGGGTAACAAAGCCGCCCTCGGATTTCTCGCTTTTTGCAAAATCGCCCCAGCTTGACCTGCTTCAGATTACGGGGGATAATGGCCAGTACAGCTTCGCAGGAAACAGCGAGTTGGACAACACTGATTTTTTGGGATACTCGCTTGGCATGCAATTCGAGCAGGGGATCATTACGGGCAAGTTATTTTTCAAACAGGCAGGGATATCCAATTCAATCTGGTGGAGCCAGGATCTTACGGGTTCTGTGCCGTATCAACGCGACGCCAATTGGATTGTAGGCGGATTCGATATATTTGCAGAGCTGCCATTAAATATCGATTCCCGAATCGCCTACAGCTATGGCCGCCTCGAAGACCAGGATAGCGAAAGAAATCTTGCATTTGCACCGCGGCATAACGCTTATGCATCCTTTTCCAAAGGAATATACATACCAAAATTAAATCTCTATTTTATGACAACCCTCGAGGGCCAATATCATTCCAAAAGTTATAAATCGCCTTACAATTCCGAGACGGTGGGCGAGTATTTTCTGATGAATGCCCAGTTGCAGTTTAAAATTAAGACATTGACAATCTTCTATAATATGGATAACGTCTTTAATAAACCCCATCGGGATTTTTACGACTATGAACTCCGCCGAAGAATCTGGTGGGGATTTCTCTGGAATTTCCGAAATTAGGAGGTTAGATGATTAGCCGTGACAATGCATATAAAATGGTCAAGGAAAAGGTCAAGCAGAAAAATCTGGTCAAGCATATCCTGGCGGTGGAAGCGGTCATGCGCGCTCTTGCAGAGCATTTCGATGAGGATGTCGAATTCTGGGGACTGACCGGCCTTCTCCATGACCTTGACTATTCCAAAACAGTCGACCATCCCGAAAAGCATACATTCCTGACCGAGGAATGGCTGAGGGAATATGACATCCCCGATGATATGATGCATGCTATTCGGGCTCATCCCGGCCATATACCCTGCGAATCAAAACTGGACTATGCTCTGTACTGCTCTGATCCGGTAACAGGACTGATTGTGGCGGGAGTGCTGATGCATCCCTCCAAAAAATTGGCGCATGTTGACGAGGGCTATATGCTCAGGCGCTTCAAGGAAAAGCGGTTCGCCGCCGGTGCTGACCGCGAGGCGATTGCCAAATGCGAGGAGCTGGGCCTGACTCTGGAGGAGTTCATGGGATTGGCTTTGAAGGGCATGCGTTCGATTTCCGATGAACTAGGATTTTAGAAGGTAGCCAATAATGCCTTCAAAACAGGAAAAGCTTTCGCTGGTTGGATGGCTTTCTTTTGATTTCGCCAATACTATATTCTCCATGAATATAGTCACCATGTTTTTCAACCTCTGGATTCTCGACGATCTCAATTGCCCGGACATTCTCTACTCCATCGCCTATTCAGCTTCCATGATTATGGTGGCTCTACTGATGCCGTTCTACGGCCATTATTCGGATATCGAGCAGAACAAGAAAAGCTGGCTGATACGCTTTACGCTTTTGGCGATCATATCTACCGTCCTGATTGGCCTGAACGCATATATCTTTGATGGCCGCTGGACACGAATAGTCATCGCCCTGATTTTCTTCGGCGCCGCCAATTTCTTCTACGAGGGCGGGATAGCATTTTATAATGCTCTTTTGCGATCAGTATCATCCCGAGATAATATCGGCCAGACCTCCGGTCTGGGAGTAGGACTCGGCTATATCGGAGGGATAGTCGGACTGCTAATAGTATTCCCGATAGTTAAAGGTAACATATCCTGGATCCCCGCAGGCAGGGAAGCGGCAATCATCCCGACCGCAATCCTCTTCTTCATATTTTCTATTCCGGCATTTTTATTTATACGGGAGAAGACCTTTGAAAATATTTACAAGCAGCGAATGAAATTCATGCATGCATTTAATAACCTTAAGGAAAACCTAAAGCAGGCACGTGAAAATAAAGGCGCATTCCGCTTTTTAATATCGAATTACTTTTTCGAGGATGCTGTGGTAACCGCTATTATATTTATGGCGATTTATGCCGAGAAAGTGGTCGGGTTTACCGACCGCCTTAAAATTGAGCTATGGGTGGTGGCCACACTTTCGGCCGCAATCGGCTCGGTTTTATCCGGCAAGATCTCGGACTGGATCGGCCCGAAAAGAACCATGCGAATCATCGTTATCGGATGGATCTTAGTCCTGGTTGCAATCAGTCTGATAACATATCAGCCCTTATTCTGGGTGGCCGCCTGCTTTGTGGGGATATTTCTCGGTTCGACCTGGACTGTCGCCCGCCCGCTTCTCAACAGCCTAGTGCCTGACGAAAAACTCGGTCTATTCTATGGGCTTTATGCCTTATCGGGAAGAACAGCCGCAGTCATTGGGCCGTTGATCTGGGGCCTCGTGGTGCTGATTATGACCTCAGAAAATCCGCTTGTAAAGGCGGTTGTGGCCATTCTGGAGTCATTGGGGATAGATATTTCCACGGCCACACTGGCAACAATCGAGTACAGATTCGCAGTAATCAGCCTGGCGCTTTTGATGATTATCGGGCTGATTTTGTTCAGGAAAGTACCCGACCGTCATCACAGTTAAAACATCCTATTTTAAGCCATTTCAAAGACATAAAGTATCTCCTGACATCTTTTTTCTTACCTTCTGATATCACATAAGTTAACTAATACCTATAGTTTAAGTACTATTTAACAATCCGAACACCTCTGCCAAATTTATATTGACAAGCCACCGTATGATTGATAAATTTGGCGCTTAAACATTAGCTGTTAGCAACGAGTGCGCGAGGCAAGCATATGTTTGAAGTATATTTCCCAATTGTCGCAATGGCCGCACTGGCACTTTTAGCCGGTGGGGCTTTGATGATTTTATCCCGGCTTTTTGGGAAGGTTACACACAGCAAGCTCAAGGATACTCCATACGAATCGGGCATAGAACCTGAAGGCAGTACCAAGGAACGCTTCCCGGTAAAGTTCTACATGATCGCACTGCTTTTCATTGTATTCGATATCGAGGTCGTCTTTCTATATCCCTGGGCGGTTATCTATCAATGGGGCGGAGCATTTCTGTTTATCGAAATGGTTGTCTTCATCGTAATACTGCTTGCCGGTTATTTATATATCATTAAGAAGGGCGCATTAAAATGGGATTAGAAGATAAAATTCCGGATGGAATAATATTGACCACGCTGGAGAAGATGGTCAACTGGTCGCGCAAGTCGTCCATGTGGCCGTTTGGATTCGGGCTGGCATGCTGTGCCATCGAGATGATGTCAACTTTCATGGCGCATTTCGACCTGGCACGTTTTGGCATGGAGGTCATGCGTCCCTCACCGCGACAGGCTGATTTGATGATTGTCTCGGGACGCGTCTCAAATAAAATGGCTCCGGTGGTCAAAAGGCTGTATGAGCAGATGCCCAATCCGAAATGGGTTATATCTATGGGCGCCTGCGCCTCAACCGGTGGTGTTTTCAATAATTATGCGATATTGCAGGGCGTGGACAAAATAATCCCGGTGGATATGTATATCCCCGGATGTCCGCCGCGTCCCCAGCAGCTTATCGACGGTATCGTAAAGCTGCACGAGAAAGTCAAAAACGAGAAGCTGAAGCAGGCTCCGGAGAAAGGTAAAAAGAAGTAGCGAATTTTTTTAATATAATTTGTGAAATAAATATCAATATATGAGCTACAATAAAGAAGCAGAAAAATTCTTTGACGAAAAGTTCAAGGATCAGATCAGGGAAAAATCCACATTCAGGGATGAACTCACCTATATTGTCAACAAAGACAGCATCCTGGATATACTGAAATTCCTGTACGAAGACAAAAAGTTTGAATACAATTTCCTGACTGATCTGACCGCCACCGACTGGCCGGAACGTGACGAACGCCATGAGGTGGTTTATCTGCTGTACAGCTTCAAAGACTACACGCGCTTGCGTCTGAAGGTACGTCTGAAGGAAGGGGAGAAGCTTCCCACAGCTACTGTCATCTGGGATTCAGCTAACTGGCTGGAACGTGAGGTATACGATCTGTTCGGAGTCCATTTCGAGGGACATCCAGACCTGACCAGAATCCTTACCCCGGATGACTTCGAGGGACATCCCCTGCAAAAAGATCATTCGCTGGTATACGAAATCCCGCAGTTCAGCTATAATAAAGATGAACCGCCGGAGGTAATATAGTGAAGACCAAGACTATGACACTAAATATGGGGCCGCAGCATCCTGCCACCCACGGTGTTCTCAGGGTCAAGCTCGACCTCGACGGCGAACGTGTTCTGGAAGCCTATCCGGTTATCGGTTACCTGCATACAGGGATCGAGAAAACTGCGGAAGCCAAACTTTATCATAAAGTAGTGCCCCTGACCGACCGCATGGATTACCTGGCGCCCATGTCCAATAATCTGGGCTATTGCCTTGCTGTTGAAAAGCTCCTTGATATGGAAATACCGCCCAAGGCTCAATGGGCTCGGGTCTGTCTGGCAGAGCTGACCCGGATCAATTCACATCTGGTCTGGGTGGGCACCCATGCCCTTGATATCGGGGCCATGAGTATGGCGCTCTACGGATTCCGTGAAAGAGAAAATATCGTGCATATATATGAGCTGGTATCCGGCCAGAGGATGATGTCCTCTTATTTCAGGATCGGCGGGCTTTCCAAGGACCTCCCTGAGAACTTCAATGAGGAAGTCCGGAAGGTGCTGGATATTCTACCGTCCAGAATCCGCGAATACGAGGACCTTCTGACCAACAACAGAATCTGGCGTAACCGCACAATCGGCGTGGGCAAGCTTTCCAAAAAGGAAGCTCTGAAATCGAGCATCACCGGTCCCATACTGCGGGCTTCCGGAGTGAAACATGATCTCAGAAAAGCGATACCGTACAGCTCGTATGATAAATTCGATTTCGATATTCCCACACGTACCGGGGGGGATGTATTCTCGCGGTACGAAGTCCGAGTGGAGGAGATGTATCAGTCCATCAAGATCGCTCAGCAGGCTATAGACGGTATGCCTGAAGGAGACTGGGCTGCCAATGCTCCGGGCGTGGTTTCTCCACCCAAAGAAAAAGTACTGAATGAAATGGAAGCCTTGATTTTCCATTTCAAAATCGTAACCGAAGGATTTCATCCGCCCAAAGGCGAGACCTATGTCGGTATCGAATCACCAAAGGGCGAAATCGGTTTTTATATCGTCTCTGACGGTTCGCCCAAACCGCATCGAATGCGGGTGCGTCCTCCCAGTTTCATAAATCTGTCGAGCCTGAACAAGCTCTGTAAGGGAGGATTTTTGTCTGACGTTATCGCAAATATCGGCTCTGTTGACATTGTATTGGGAGAGGTTGACCGTTAATGGCTCTTTCTACCGAATCTATAGATGCCATGAAAAAAGCTGCGGCGCGCTATCCGCAAAAGAGATCGGCGATTCTGCCGGCTCTCACGATTGCGTACCGTCAGATCGGCTATCTCTATGATGATCTCTATATCGAGGTTGCCGATGCTATCGGGGTGTCTCCCAATGAGGTCGCCTCCGCTGCAACATTCTATACCATGTTTCCCAAGCAGAAGGTCGGAAAATATTTGATACAGGTTTGCATGAATATCTCGTGCGGTTTGATGGGCGCGGAATCATTGAAAGAGTATTTGCTTAAGGTGCTGAATATCAAAGAGGGCGAGATTACCGAGGACGGCCTCTTCACGGTCGTCAGTGTGGAATGCCTGGGGTCGTGCACAACCGCCCCTATGATGCAGGTGAACCAGACATTTTATGAGAATTTGAATAGAGAAAAAGTCGACAAGATTTTGAACGATTTGAGAGAAAAAGGCTGATGGAAAAGAAAGTCCTGTTCGCAAATATAGATGATCCCAAACAGCCGGAGATCGATACCTATATCTCCAAGGGCGGATACAAATCTCTCGAGAAGGTTTTGAAAGAAATGAAGCCCGAGGATGTGATAGAAGAAGTCAAAAAATCCGGTATCAGGGGACGGGGCGGTGCAGGATTTCCGGCCGGAATGAAGTGGAGCTTCGTGCCCAAAGATTCTCCCAAGCCGAAGTATCTGGTTTGTAATGGTGATGAGTCCGAGCCGGGCACATGCAAGGATCGTGTGCTGATGGAGCACGACCCGCATCTGGTGGTTGAGGGCATGGCGATTTCGGCTTATGCCATTGGCGCAGGTCATGCCTTTATCTATATCCGCGGCGAATTCGATTACCCTGCCAGCCAAATGAGGAAGGCCATCGACCAGGCCTATGAAAAGGGCTATCTGGGAAAAAATATACTCGGCACCGGCTATAATCTGGAAATGATTGTACACACCGGTGGAGGAGCATATATATGCGGTGAGGAAACCGCCCTTCTGAACTCCCTCGAGGGTAAGCCGGGCCAGACCCGAATCAGACCGCCATTTCCCGCCGTGGAAGGGCTTTACGCAAGCCCTACCGTTGTCAACAATGTCGAAACACTTTCCAACGTTTCGCTGATTATCAAAAACGGCGGTCAATGGTTCTCCAAAATCGGCACCGAGAAATCAACCGGTACCAGAATCTTCTGCCTTTCGGGACATGTGAAAAATCCCGGCAACTACGAGCTCGAACTGGGCACCCCCTTGAGCTACCTGATAAACGATCTGGGCGGCGGTGTAATTGACGGCAAAAAGCTGAAGGCGATAATTCCCGGCGGATCATCAACCCCAATTCTGAAGCCTGAACAAATTGATACTCCTCTCGATTTCGAATCCGTAGCACAGGCCGGATCGATGCTCGGTTCCGGCGGGGTGATAGTGATGCATGAGGATACTGACATGGTCTGGGTGGCCAGGACATTAGCACATTTCTATATGCACGAGTCCTGTGGAGAATGCACACCATGCCGTCAGGGCACAAAATGGATTTACGATACGCTTACTCGAATCACGGCTGGCGAGGGCAAGATGGATGATATAGATTTGCTGCTCGACCTGTGTGATAATATTGACGGCAAAACAATCTGTCCTCTGGGCGATGCGGCGGTTATTCCGATTCGTTCAACCATAGAATTGTTCAGGCCTGAATATGAGCATTATATAAAGAATGGCAAACCATTGGTAGAAAATAAGTTTATGAGCTTTGTTTAATGGATAAGATTAAGCTTAAAATAGATGGCAGGGAAATCCAAACCGAAAAGGGCAAGACTGTCCTTGAAGCGGCGTTGGAGAATGGCATAGACATACCGGTCTTTTGTTATCATCCATGCCTGAAATCAATCGGCGCCTGCCGAATCTGTCTGGTCGAGATTGCCAGTCCCCGTGGTGACCAAATTGTACCCTGGCCCAAGCTCGCGGTCTCCTGTGCCACTGCTGCCACTGAAGGTATGGAGGTACAGACACATTCCGAAAAAGTGGTCAAAGCTCGTCAGGGGGTACTGGAATTCATCCTTGCCAATCATCCTTTGGACTGCCCCACGTGCGACAAGGGCGGCGAATGTCCCTTGCAGGATACGACCTTCAAATACGGCCTGGATTTCTCGCGCTTCGAGGAACGCAAGAGAAGATTTATTACCGATGAAAACTCCACCTTCGACGATCTTCAAATCGGTCCCGAAGTAATACGAAATCAGAATAGATGTATCCATTGCTATAGATGTACACGTCTCGTGCAAGAGCGCTTCTTCGAACAGGACCTGGGACATTACCAGCGAGGCGCATTCACAGAGATTTTGCCGCCTCCCGGAGGCGAAATTCGCAATCTGTATTCCGGTAATGTGGTCGAGTACTGCCCGGTGGGGGCTCTGACCAACCGCGACTGGCGTTACAAAGTCCGCGTCTGGAAGACAGAGGAGATTCCTACTATCTGCCGTTATTGCTCCGATGGATGCAATCTCCATGTCTCTGTGTTCCGCAATAAGATTTATCGTATCCAGGCCAACACCAACTGGAGCATCGACGAGGGTCTGCCGTGCGACATTGGCCGTTACGGCTACCAGTTCGCGCATCACGACGACCGTCTAACGCGTCCCATGATCCGCAAGGATGATGAGCTGGTGGAATGCTCCTGGAACGAGGCGCTGACAGTCATAAAGAACAAAATTGACCAAACGGTAAAAAGCCTGGGCTCCTCCGGAGTGGCCTGCCTTGTGGGCGAATCGCTTTCGAATGAAGATTATTATACCATCGGAAGATTTTTCAGATCGGTCATCGGTACAAACTCTATCGATCACAGAATTTACCGCAAGAAAAAGCTCAGCTTCGGCGAAGATGTGGTGAAGCGCGAACTCTGCTGGAATAAGCTGGATATCGCCGATCTCGAAAAGGCCGATCAATTCTTTATCCTGGGCTCCGATCTTCATGCGGAAAATCCGATTACCGCATTGCGCGTGCTTAAAGCCAAGCGTTTTTCCGATGCGCGCATAATGCTTCTAAACCCGCGGCCCACACATCTCAATCGCGCCGCCGATGAGGAGCATATCTACAGCGCATACTCCGAGGTTTTTCTGCTGCAGGGACTTGTCCGACTTATTGTCGAGAAAAAGATGTACGATCCGGATAAGGCCAACATTAAAGACGATGAGGCCAAAGCATTTCTGAAAGAGACAGCCGATTTCGATTTTAAGACGGTAAGCGAAAAAACCGGAATCGCCCCGGTTGATCTGGAGACTATTGCCAGATCGCTGTGCGAAGCGGAAAATACTATCTTTATTTCAGGCGAAAATGTCCGGATACATTATCAGCGCGATCCGATTCTAATTTCATTATATAATCTGGCTAAGCTGACCGGCAATCTGAATGGAGATGCATCTGGTATATTAATGCTGGGCGGCGAATCGAATTCCAAAGGCTGTTATCTCTTTGGTATGCGTCCTGACCGTCTGCCGTACGACAAGCCGTTTGAACAGGCAGAGGAGCTTAAATCATCCTGGGGAGAAATTGCAACCGATAAGCCGGGATATGATACAATCGATATTCTACAAAAGATAAACGATGAAAAAATTGAATGCGGATTTCTGCTGGGACTGGATGCGGCTGATCATTATCCGGATTCCGAATATATAAATAATACTCTCTCGAAACTGGACTTCATGGTGGTGGCCGATCTGTTTTTGACCGATACCGCCCGTCTTGCCGACGTAGTGCTCCCGATATCATCGCATTTCGAGTCCGATGGTACATTCGTGAACTGGGAAGGCGTCCTGCAGAAGTTCAGTAAGTCCATAAAAAATATCGGAGAATCGATGCCTTTATGGGAGATATTCTCGAAATTGTCGACCATGTTCGATGCGGATTTCAATTTTAAAACCGCCGACGATATCTTCCGCCATTTCGCACCCATGCTTGGGCAGGAGAGCGTCAGCAGGATGGCGGCAATTCCGAAGGACGGTTTGCGGTCGGAGAAAAAGATAGATTACCCTGATCTTGGCCTGATGGCGGTCAAATACCGCAAGCCCTCGCATGAAGATTTGCCGTTGACCGCGCTAAGTGGTAACGGCGACCATCACTTCAGCAGGAACTTCAGCACACGCTGTGAGAGCCTGAATAATTTCCTGGCCGATCCCTATATCGCCATAAACGATAAGCTGGCAGAGGACATGACAATCTCCGAGGGCGATCTGATAAAACTCGAAAATTCTTCTGGAAAAATTGTGGCAAAAGCCTTAATATGGCAAAACCTTCCGGAGGATGTGGTCTTTGTCCCGGACAATTTCATTGAGGTTAAAGTCAGCATGATTCGCAGTAAAGACAATGACATTGATAAGGTTAAAATGGTGAAGATGTAATATGCTGGAAGTTGCTATAATATCGGTCATCAAAGTTGTCTTCGTATTCACGGCGCTTCTAACAGCCTGCGCCTATATGACATTAATCGAGCGCAGGGTAGTGGCCCGCTTCCAGACCCGTCTCGGGCCAATCTACACCGGCCCCAACGGGCTTCTTCAGCCGGTAGCTGATCTGGTGAAGCTTTTATTTAAAGAAGATATCATTCCTGAACATGTTGATAAAAAGATATATATGATAGCCCCGCTGGCGGCATTTATCCCGGCTACACTATCTATTGTAGTGATACCGTTCGGATCATCTATCACGATCTTCGGCCGTGAGATCGATCTGGTATTATCGAATCTCAATGTCGGTGTATTGTATGTCTTCGCGGTAACTTCAATCGGTGTTTACAGCATTATTCTCTCCGGCTGGTCATCCAACAGCAAATATTCGCTTTTGGGATCGATCCGGTCCTCGGCCCAGATGATCTCATACGAAGTCAGCATGGGACTGGCGGTCGTTAGCGTTGTGCTTGTATCAGGAAGCCTGAATCTGAATCAAATAGTAGCGCATCAGGCAAATCTCTGGCACATTTTCAGCCAGCCGGTGGCATTTATAATCTTTCTTGTATGCGGTATCGCTGAAACTAACCGTGCACCCTTCGACCTGCCGGAGGCCGAATCGGAGCTGGTGGCGGGATATCATACGGAATACTCAGCCATGAAATTCGGCATGTTCTTTGTGGGCGAGTATGCCAATATGGTTACGGTCTCGGCAATGGCAGCCACGCTCTTCCTGGGCGGATGGCAGGGACCGGGAGATTCTTCCGGCATCATTTCGATGCTTTGGTTTGCGATTAAGGTATTTTTATTCCTGTTCCTGTATCTATGGCTGCGCGCGACAACGCCGCGTTTCCGTTACGATCAGCTTATGAGTTTCGGATGGAAGTTGCTTCTGCCGCTGGCAATCCTGAATGTTCTGGTGACCTCGGCAGTTGTGCTTATCATATAAAGGTTCTGTATGTTTAAGGTTCTGAAAGAAGTATTTATAGCCATACCGGTTGGATTGTATACCACCCTGAAGAATTTCTTCAGGAAGCCGGTTACAATTCAGTACCCCCGTATCAAAACGCCCATGTATCCGCGATACCGCGGACTACATTTCCTGGAGCGGTACGATCATGACGGCGCCGAACGCTGTGTCTGCTGCGGATTGTGCGCAGCGGCCTGCCCGGCGGACTGCATCTACATGGAAGGCGCCGAAAATGAAAAAGGGGAGAGGTATGCTAAAATTTATGAGATAAATGAACTGCGATGTATCTTCTGCGGCTATTGTGAGGAAGCCTGCCCCGAAGAGGCGATCTTCCTCGGCAAGGAATACGAGTTCTCCTCAGATCACAGGGATAAGTTTATTTACACCAAAGAGGATTTGCTGGTGCCGTGGCCGCGCAAGAAACCATCGCCAATTAAATTTATTCGAAAGACCAAACGTCCGGATGTGTACTGAACTATTAAATGAAAAAGCGGTAGGGTAGTTTTGGAGTATGTGATATTTTTTGCCAGCGCATTTGTCGCGATTATCTGCGCCTTGCTGGTAATCTCACAAAAGAATCCTGTAGCCTCGGTGATCTATTTGATCATGGCTTTCGTGGCTCAGGCTATACTTTATATCCAGCTTTCCGCGCTTTTTGTGGCGATACTCCAAATCGTAGTATATGCCGGCGCTATTATGGTGCTGTTTTTGTTCGTTATCATGCTCTTAAATCTCAGACGGGATGATTTCGGACCGGAAAAACATCCCCTCCAAAGCTGGCTAACCCGGATATTCGGTATCGTCCTGGTGGCCGAGCTTATGATTATGATTTCACGCGGCGTTGGTCAAAGCGAAAGCATGGACAGAGCGGGCGCCGAGTTCGGCAATGTCGAACAGGTGGCCACGACCCTCTTCACAAAATATGTTTTCCCGTTCGAGCTGACATCGATTCTCCTGATCGTCGCCATTATCGGCGCGGTCGTGCTTGGAAAACGCAGGGCAGAGGAGGAAGAAGGATAATATGGTACCTCTGGAATATTATCTGATATTAAGCGGGATTATCTTCACCATCGGTGTTTCCGGTGTGGTCATCTCCCGCAATATAATAATCGTGTTTATGTCGATCGAGCTCATGCTCAACGCCGCCAACCTGGCGCTAATATCATTCGCGCGGCAGTTTGCTGATCCGAGCGGACATGTCTTCGTGTTTATTGTCATGGCAGTGGCAGCGGCCGAGGCGGCGGTTGGACTTGCTATTATTATCGCACTTTTTAGAAATAAGGATTCTATTAACCTCGATGACTTCAATGTCATGAAGTGGTAGCTGTAGAATATGCTTGATTATATCTGGCTCATAGTTGTAATGCCCCTTCTGGGATTTCTGATTAACGGCCTTTTCGGAAAGAAATTCCCAAGAGCTATGGTATCGCTGATTGCATGCGGAACGGTATTGGTTTCATTTATTATGTCCGTGATAGCACTCTTTGAGTTGCTGCAACTCGATCCGCATCACCGCTACCATGAAATCTACAGCCTCTTTAAATGGATTCCATCGGGCGCTCTCAATGTTGAAATCGGTTTCCTATTCGATCCACTCTCGGCTGTCATGGCGCTGGTAGTCAGCGGTGTGGGATTTTTGATTCATGTCTATTCCATTGGTTATATGTCGCATGATAAGGATTATTCCCGCTTCTTTACATACATGAATCTCTTTACCGGCTCGATGCTGCTTCTGGTTCTGGCCAATAACTTCCTTCTGCTTTTTGTCGGATGGGAGGGTGTCGGGCTCTGTTCGTATCTTTTGATCGGATTCTGGTACACCCGCCAGTCTGCGGCCAATGCCGGTATGAAGGCATTTATAGTCAACCGTATCGGCGACTTTGGATTCCTTCTGGGCATGATGCTGATCTTCTGGACCTTCGGATCGCTGAACTTCCACGAGGTCTTCAACTCGGCCTTCGGATTCTTCCATTCCATGCACGGCACCGGCGGGGAAGAGGTTGTATTGAAGGATGTCCTCGGCCTGGGTATGGGCACGTTTACATTGATAACAATATTTTTATTCATAGGCGCAACCGGTAAATCGGCGCAGATACCGCTGTATGTATGGCTTCCCGATGCTATGGAAGGACCCACCCCGGTCAGCGCATTGATCCATGCCGCAACGATGGTAACCGCGGGTGTGTATATGGTTGCCCGCTGTAATGTGCTATATCTATTGGCACCGGACACCTTGATGCTGGTTGCAATTATAGGCGCAGCTACGGCATTCTTCGCCGCGACAATGGGTGTGGCGCAAAACGATATTAAACGCGTACTGGCCTATTCTACCGTTTCGCAGTTGGGATACATGTTCCTGGCCTGCGGTGTGGCCGCGTTCGGAGCTGGAATATTCCACCTGATGACCCACGCCTTCTTCAAAGCTCTCCTGTTCCTGGCGGCCGGTTCTGTGATTCACGGCATGAGCGAGATTCAGGATATGCGCCGGATGGGTGGATTGAAATCGAAGATGCCTGCCACATTTATCACCATGTTATTGGCAACTCTGGCGATCTCTGGAATTCCGCTATTTTCAGGATTCTTCTCGAAAGATGAAATCCTCTGGAAATCGTTCTCATCGGATTACGGCGGGATTGTCTTCTGGATCATCGGACTTGTAACGGCCGGTATCACCGCCTTCTATATGTTCCGGTTGATATACCTGACATTCTACGGCAAGAATCGTGCGCCGGAGGATGTCCAGCATAATATCCATGAATCCCCTAAATCCATGACAGTGCCATTAATGATTCTGGCATTTCTGGCTGTGGTAGGCGGATGGGTAGGCATTCCACCCGCATTGGGCGGAGGCGCCTGGTTCGAGCACTTCCTGCATCCCGTTTTTGCACAGGGTGAGGAGATCATGGCGCACGGGCATCATCCCGAGGGCTTCACGATGGAATATATCCTCATGGCCGCCAGTGTGGTACTTGTGCTGATCTCGATTTTCGTGGCCTACACGCTTTACAGAAAGAAGCCCGAAATTGCTGCCAATTTGAGAGAAAAATTCTCCGGCCTGCACAAGGTCGTCTATAATAAATATTTCGTTGACGAGTTCTATCAGGGCGCGGTTGTCAAGCCTCTGGTGGGACTGTCATTCTTCCTCTGGAAAGTATTCGACGTCGTAGTGATCGACGGTCTCGCCAACGGCCTGGCATATATGATTAAATCTTTCTCATCCGGCGGAAGAAAAATCCAGACCGGATTTCTGAGGAATTATCTTCTGATCTTTGTGCTGGGCGTAGTTGTATTTTTGGCTTATGTGGTGTTGAGGTAAAATGGATAGCTCGATACTGACAATTCTGACATTCCTGCCCATACTGGGCGTGATTTTGATCTGGCTGACCGGTAAGGAAAATCACAGCATGATTAAAATTATCGCCTGGGCGGTGACATTCATAGATTTCGTGCTCTCGCTGTATATCTATTTCAATTTCGATGCGGCCGAGAGCGGATTCCAATTCGTATACAATGTGCCGTGGATTAGCCATTTCGGCATACAATACGCCGTCGGAATAGACGGCATCTCTCTCTGGCTGGTTATACTAACAACCTTCCTTGGATGGCTCGCTGTATGGTCATCCTGGACTGCTGTCAAAGACCGCCTCAAAGGATACATGGTTTCGCTTCTGATATTGCAGACAGGCATGCTGGGAGTGTTTGTCTCTATGGATCTGTTCCTGTTCTATGTATTCTGGGAAGTTATGCTGATCCCGATGTATTTCCTGATCGGTATCTGGGGCGGTCCCAGAAAGATATACGCTACCATAAAGTTTGTCCTGTTCACCATGCTCGGCTCGCTGTTGATGTTAGTTGCAATCCTGTTTATCTACTTCAAATCGGGCGGGACAACATTCAGCATTCTGGAACTAACTCGTTTCTGCGTAACTCTTCCTGTATCGACGCAGATGTGGCTCTTTGCGGCCTTCGGGCTGGCATTCGCGATCAAGGTACCCATGTTCCCGTTCCATACATGGCTGCCCGATGCACACGTGCAGGCGCCCACCGCCGGCTCGGTGATTCTGGCCGGTGTGCTGCTGAAGATGGGCACCTACGGCTTCCTGCGTTTCTGTATACCCATGTTCCCTCAAGCCTTCGAGCAGTTTATCCCGGCGATTTCCGTTCTGGCCGTGATTGGAATTATTTACGGCGCGCTGGTTGCCATGGTGCAGAAAGATGTCAAGTCGCTGGTGGCCTTCTCATCGGTCTCGCACATGGGCTTTATCATGCTGGGGCTGACCGCTCTCAATATGCAGGGCATGCAAGGTTCTATACTCCAGATGCTTAATCACGGTATCTCCACAGGCGCGCTGTTTATGATTGTTGGCATGATCTACGAGCGCAGGCATACGCGAATGATCGCTGAGTTCGGAGGCGTATTTAAATCCATGCCGATCTGGTCAACCTTCTTTATTATAGTGGCGCTGTCTTCGATCGGCCTGCCCTTTACCAACGGTTTCGTGGGAGAATTTTTGATCTTAACCGGCACATTCGGAGTTGCACCGGTTTACGCAATCCTTGGGGCCACGGGAGTTATATTAGCAGCCTGCTATATGCTATGGATGATTAAACGAGTGCTGTTTGGAGAACTTACCAAAGACGAGAATAAGAATTTGACAGACCTTAAGCTGTTTGAAAAGTTAGTTCTGGTGCCGTTTATAATCATGATTTTCTGGATCGGCATTTATCCCTCAACATTCCTTAATCCGATGAAAACTTCAGTTGAGAAGTTGATCGGCGATGTTACCAAATATGTAAAACATACTGATATAGAAAATGAGGCTGAGGCCTTTATACCATACAATCCGCATGAACCCCAAACAGAGGAGCATGCAGATGTCAGACATTAAGCTGTTTACCAAACAAGGCTGCCCGTACTGCGCGGCCATGAGAGAATCCCTCAACGGCGAGGGTGTGGATTACACCGAGATTGATGTGCACACATCATCGGAGGCCATGAATGAGGCGCTGGAGTATTCCGGCGGGAGGCGGATGGTGCCTATTGTGGTTCGTGACGGTGATGTTAAGGTGGCGCCCAACGGCGGTTGAGACTTCTAAGGAGTAACGTGGTAGTTTACCATGCAGGAATCAGTTAAGACAATACTGGAAAATTTCAGTCTGAATATCGACCTGGTCACGCTTATGCCGGAGATCATAATCTGCGGCATGGCGCTTTTGACCATGATATTGGAGCCGTTTCTGAAGGGCGACAGCAGGAAGGTGGTCATGCATCTGACGTGGCTGTCTATCGTTGCCGCTCTGATTTCGATTTATTCGATCTGGACCTCACAGCCGAACCTGCAGTCGCTGCAGTTTGCGGATGCTTATCGGATCGACAGCTATTCACTGCTGTTTAAGGCAGTATTTTTGATCGGTTCGCTCTTAACCGTATTCATATCAAGCAATTTCCTGAAATTCAAGAATGTCCCTGACGGTGAATTTTATTCGCTGATATTATTTGCCACCTTTGGCATGATGAACATGGCCAGCGCCGGAGACTTGATAGTACTCTTTATCGGTCTTGAGATTATGTCGCTCTGCCTTTATGTGCTGGCGGGGATTCTGCGGCGCAGCGTTTATGCCAACGAAGCATCTTTGAAATATTTCCTCATGGGCGCATTCGCCTCGGGATTTTTGATGTTTGGAATCGCCTTTATTTACGGTGCAACCGGTACGACTTCTATTGTAGATGTAATTCAATCATCCGAAATTCTCTCAAACACTTATCTGATAATCGGCGCGGCTATGGTTATGATAGGTTTGGGCTTCAAAGTCGGGGCGGTGCCATTTCATATGTGGATCCCCGATGTCTACACCGGCTCGATTACTAATGTAACCGCCTTCATGTCAGCAGGTCCTAAGGCCGCCGCATTTGCCGCATTCTTCCAGGTCTTTATAGTTGCGCTCAGGCCGCTTCAAAGCGAGATAGAGGTTGTGCTATGGATACTTTCGGCGCTGACAATGACTTTGGGTAACATACTGGCAATTACTCAGAATGATGTCAAACGAATGCTGGCATACTCGTCTATTTCTCACGCCGGTTATGTCCTGATCGCGCTTGTTGCATTTACACCGGCCGCTACAACCGCAGGTCTCTATTATTTATTATGTTATACTGTAATGAATATTGGCGCCTTTACGGTTCTGATTATGGTCGAGGCGCGTGAAAATTCCGATACCAATTTCTCATCCTTTGCTGGAATGGGAAGAAGATACCCGTTCCTTGGTATATTATTGACAATCTTTATGATATCCCTTGCCGGCTTTCCGCCCACCGCCGGTTTCATGGGCAAATTCCTGGTCTTTAAATCGGCTATCGACACCGGATCGACGTCGCTTATAGTCCTGGTAGTTCTGGCGGTCGTAAACAGCCTGGTCTCGGTCTATTATTATCTGCGCGTTGTGGTTGTGATGTTTATGGTAGAGCCGGAACTGGAATACCGTCCAATCAACTTCGCAACCGGAATAATTGCGGCGCTGGTCATATCCATGGGCGGGACTCTGCTTTTGGGAATCTATCCGCAGATATTCGCATTTTTCCTGAATACAGCACTGATCTGATTACAATCCAATAGCTTCATTTCTTTCTATCAGAGTTTCTTGCAAACTGCAATAGATTCTTGCGATTATCTATAATAAACTCCGCTAAATCGAACCGCTATTTTTTCGGGCAGCAGGTAAACTCTTGCGCCGGTTGCATTTCATTTTTAGCGGGCTTTTTGGCATTTATGTTGCGGCAATATCATAACGTTATGAAAATATTTAGAAAAAAACAGAGCAAAGTAAATTCTAAAGGTTTCACGCTCATCGAATTGATGATCGTTGTGGTTATAATCGGTATTCTTGCCGCTATGGCAATACCCCGCTGGTGGAAAGCATCGGAAAGAACCAAGCAGTCCGAGGCCAAGCTAATTCTCAAACAGATTTTTACGAACCAGGAGACTTATTTCCAGGCCAACACGACTTATTTCATTACCGGAGCCACAGCTTCGGCCGGCAATCCCGACGCTTTCGCAC